>NZ_JBEPAA010000010.1:0-167894 GCF_040298365.1 Kitasatospora sp. NPDC001603 | reverse complement strand
CCCCGGCCGCCCGCGCCCGGCGGTGGTTGTCCCAAAACCAAGTGGGTCGCCGCCGGCGGCCCGCCGCCGTCCGGGATCTTCCGGACGGCGGCGGGCGCCGCTGCCTTCACCTGCCTTCAGGGATACGGAGCCAGGCTCTTACTTGGTCGTACCGATGTTCAGGTAGTCGTACTCACCCGAGAAGGCCGAGGTGGAGACGACGTTGGTGGCGGTGTCCGAGCGGTACAGGAACACCTTGAAGTAGGTCAGCGGGACGTAGACCGCCTGCTCCATGACCTTCTTGTCGATCTCCGCGTAGATCTTCTCGCGGGCCGCCTTGTCGGTGTTGACGGCGGCGTCGTCGAGCAGCTTGTTGATCGCCGGGTCGTTCAGCGAGGCCAGGTTGCTGTTACCGGCCTCCTTGATGGCGCGGCCGTCGACGATCTGCTGCAGGAAGCCGTAGCCGGTCGGCCAGTCGGCGCCCCACTGCATCATCATCAGGCCGATGTTCTTCTCCTTGTTCTTCGCCGGCACGCCGACGTTGTCGGAGAGGTACTTGCCCTGCGGGTACTGCTGGATCTCGGCGTTGATGCCGACCTTCTTCAGCGCGGCCTGGATCGAGGTCGCGGCGGCGATCTCGGTGGCGCGCTCGGTCCGGGCGCTCAGGACGGTGTTGAAGCCGCCCTCCTTGCCGCAGGCCTTGAGGGCTTCCTTGGCCTTGGCCTCGTCGCCCTTGTTGTCCTTGGTCTCGTACAGGTTGATGTCCTGGTGACCGGGGATGTCCGCCGGCAGGACGGAGTTGGCGATCTGGCCGCGGATCGGGCCGCCGACCGCGGTCTGCACCGAGACCTTGTCGATCGCGTACTGCACGGCCTTGCGGCACTCGACGTTGTCGAACGGCGCGACCTGGCTGTCGATCGCGGTGTAGACCAGGCGGCCGCCGTAGGCGTTGTCCGTCTTGGCCTTCAGCTTCGGGTTCTGCAGGATCTGCGCCTGGGTCTGCGGGTCGACGCCGCCGCCGACGAGGTCCACCTGGGCGTTGCCGGCCAGCAGGTCCTTGTCGATGGTGGACTGCTCGATGTTCATCTTGAGCACGATCTTGTCCGCGAGCTGCTTGCGGATCGTGTCGGTGCTCGCGTCCCAGCTGGTGTTCGGCACCAGGGTGAGCTGCTTGCCGTCCTCGTAGGACTCGAACTTGTAGGAGCCCGAGGCCATCGGGTGCTTGACGTAGTCGGCGCCCTTGTCCTTGTCCTTGGGGACCGGGACGGTCTGCGGGGCCGAGACCAGGTAGTCGAAGTCCGCGAAGGCGTGCTTCAGGTGGAAGACGACGGTCAGGTCGTCCGGCGTCTCGATGGACTTGAGGTCGCCGGCCGCGTCCTTGTACGGGCCCGCGTACGGGGTCGGGTTGTCGACCAGGAGGTCCTTGAAGTACGTCGGACCGTTGGAGAACACGTCCGGCGCGAAGTTGGAGCGCTCCACCGCGTACTTCACGTCCTTGGACGTGATCGCGCTGCCGTCCTCGTACTTCAGGCCGGCGCGCAGCTTGTACGTCCAGGTCAGGCCGTCCGCGCTGGGCTGGCCCATGGACTCGGCGAGGTCCGGGACGAGCTTGTTGCCCTCGTCGCCGGGGCCCGGCGCGAAGGTGGTCAGCGGACGCCCGTACAGGCGCGAGAAGTTGTAGATGTAGGCGTAGTACGTGTTGCCGGGGTCGAGCGAGTCCGGCGTGCCCTTCATCTCGTAGGTGACCGTCCCGCCCTTCTTGTCCGAGGCGTTGACGATGCCCTTGGTGGCCGCGTCGGCGCCGCCGCCGGACGCGGCGGAGGACGACGAGTCGCCCCCGCTCTTGGATGAACCGGAGGTACACCCGGTGACGACCAGGACAGCGGCGGCGGCCACTGCGGTCAGTCCGACGGTACGGGACCTACGCATGGTGAGATCAACCCCTTGAGGAAGTGGTGGCGGATCGGAGGGTCCTGACGGAATGTCAGTTGCTCTTGGGATCGAGGGCGTCGCGCAGCCCGTCGCCGAGCAGGTTGAAGGCGAGCACCGTGAGGAAGATCGCCATACCGGGGACCACCATGTACTGGGGGTCCACCTGGTAGTACTTGATCGCGTCGTTGAGCATCCCGCCCCAGGAGGCCTGCGGGGCCTGGATGCCGACGCCGAGGAAGCTGAGGCCCGCCTCGAAGAGGATGTTGGTCGGGATCAGCAGGGTCGAGTAGACCAGGATCGGACCGACCAGGTTGGGCAGCAGCTCCTTGAACAGGATGAACGGCCCCCGGGCGCCCAGGCTGCGGGCCGCGTAGACGAACTCGCGCTCACGCAGTGAGAGGGTCTGGCCGCGCACGATCCGGCCCATGTAGGGCCAGTTGAAGAAGCCGATCACGAAGATCAGCACGCCGATGTGCAGCGGGAGGCCGTGCAGGCCGAACGCGCCGCCCTGGAGCGAGGCGGAGATCGCGATGGCGAAGAGCAGCAGCGGGAACGCCAGGAAGACGTCCATCACCCGGCTGATCAGGGCGTCCACCCAGCCGCCGTAGTAGCCGGCCATCACGCCGAGCACGGTGCCGAGGGTGTTGGAGAGCAGGGTCGCCCCGAAGGCGACGAGCAGCGAGACCCAGGAGCCCTCGATGACCCGGGAGAGCAGGTCACGGCCCTGCAGCGGGTCCACGCCGAGCGGGTGGTCGAGGCTCATGCCGCCCCAGTCGCCGAACGGCAGACCACCGAGGTTGGCGTCCAGGAGGTCCTGGTTGAGGGCGTCGGGGTCCAGGCCGAACATCGACTCGATCGGCTTGGCCAGCACGGCCAGCAGGACGAGCAGGATCACCACGACGGCGCCGGCGACGGCGGCCTTGTCCCGTTTGAAACGGGTCCAGGCGATCCGGCCGAGCGAGCGGCCCTCGATCTTCGTGGCCGGGCTCGCGGCGGCGGCTGCCTCCGGCGTGTTCCCGGCGGTCTTGATGGGTGCGGTCATGGTCAGTTCGGTCCCCTCGCCGACGGTGGCCGGCCCACGGGTGCCGGTCGCCGGTTCGGCGGTACGGCTGGTGCGGACGTGCGGAGGTTCAGGTGCGGGTGTTCAGCGGTGCGACGTGCTCGGGTACTGCGGCCGCGCGGGATGGGCGTCGCGAGGCTCAAGCGGTCCGCCAGCGCGTTCACCCTCGTGGGGCACCCAGTACGCGCGGTGCGTTGCGCAGAACTCTCTGCCATCCGAACTGGCTTGCGCCAGCCCTGACAACCGAGAGATGCCCAACTGTGATCTGTGGGCATGCACCTCTGGATCTTCGGCATATCCCTCTTCACACAGCTGTTACATGCATGTCAAGGGGCTGCACCGAACCAGCCGGAAATCCGACCGGAAATGCCAGGATCGACATGACGGATCGTCATGTCGGTCCTGGTGGAGGGCTTTGGGCGCATACACCCGGACTACCCGTTACCGCGCCGAGAACACCCGAACATCCGCGCTTGCGACAGGTGTCCGAAGTGCCCGTAGTTGGGACACGAACACCGGGTCTGCCCGGAGTTGCGGTCCGGGCGCCCGAATGCCCGGAGTTGCGGTCCGGGCGCCCGAATGCCCGGAGTTGCGGTCCGGGCGCCCGAATGCCCGGCGTGCGCTGCCGGCACCGCAATGCCCGGAGCCCCGGCACGGGCGGCGGAACGCCCGGCGTGCGGCGCGGGCACCGCGGCGCCCGCCGCGTCGACCGTGCGGGCGTCAGCGCCCCGGGTAGCCGGGCCAGGGCTGCTGCGGCGGCGGCTGCTGCCCCGGCCACACCGGGCCGGGCGCCTGGGTGCCGTAGCCGTACGCCGGGCCCGCCTGCGAGGCGTAGGGCGGCGGCGGCACCGGCGGGTACGGCGCGGCCTGCGAGCGGCCGTGGCCGCCCGCCTCGCGGTCGTAGAACGGCCGCGCGTTGGCCCGCATCCAGAGCGCCACCGGGTCGTACTCGTCCCCCATGGCGACGGTGGAGACCGCGAGCCCCTCCGGCGCGACCGCGATCGCGCGCTGCATCAGCGCCCGGACGGCCTCCACCGTGGGCGGTGAACTCTCGTACAGCTCAAGTCCGATGGCCAGGTACGGTTCGCCCACGGAGGGCTGCACCCAGGCCCGGCGCAACGCCTTGACCGCCCGCACCTCGACCGCCTGCCGCTCCAGCAGCGCGAAGAACTGCTGGGCCTGCACCTGCGGTTCGCTCAGCTTCAGCGGCCCGGCCGGCAGCCGGTCCAGGCCGGCCGCGATCCGGCGCAGGTCCGCCCAGGGCACCCCGACGCCGCCGCCGGGGGCGTGCGGGTTCAGCCAGAGGCCCCAGCGGGTGCGATAGAGCGAGGCGGCGATCTCACGCCCCGAGATCACTTCGTGCGCCCGCGCCCAGCCGGACGCCGCCAGCTGCTCGGGCGAGGTGACGGCCGGCGCGTAGCCGTGGCCGCTGATCTCCATGTTCCCGTACTGGGCGTCCGGACTGCCCGGCGTACCGTGCCAGAGCAGCATCCAGACCTGCCCCGCGGCGAGCGCGTGCAGCAGTGCCTCGTACGCCTCCCAGCGTTCCGGCGCGACCTCGCGCAGGGCGTGCTCCAGCGCTCTCGGATCCGCGCCGGGGCGCCCGGCGGGTGCCTGGCCCCAGGGCCCCGGTGCACCGCCCGCTACCGCTCCCGCACTCATGCGCCCACCTCGCTGCGCCTCTTCTTCTCTCACCTGCCGCCGGCCCGGCGGTCATCTGCAGGCACCCTATGGGGCGCCACCCGCCACCGCCACGCCGACGTGCCCGGCGGTGGCCTCCGGCCCGGTGCCGGGCGAGGAGGAACGCGTCACATCCGTGCGTAGAACGGCTGGACCCGGTTGAGCAGCCACTCGACCACGGGATCCTCCGCGAGGTCGAGCAGTACGAGGTGGACGCCGCCGGGCAGCGGCGCGGTTCCCAGCGCACGGCCCAGGGCCTCGTTCACCGCGGCAGGCTCGGCCGGGGCCGCCGGATCGAGCTGGACGCCGACGAACATCACCGTCGGCTCGCCCTCCACGCTGGCCAGCGCCCGCCTGGCGGTCAGGACGCCGGGCAGGCCCGAGAGCTCGTACCGGCAGGCGGCCAGGAAGGCCTCCGGGTCCTCGCCCGGCACCGGTTCGCGCAGTGCCACCCGGCCGCCGGTCGGCGCCTCCGGGGCGTCCCAGCGGTCCTCGCGCGGCCCGCGCCGCAGCTCGGCGACGCCCTGCGGCGGCACCGGGATGCCCACCGGCGCCTCCGGGTTCACCGCGATGCCCACGCCCAGCGGCAGCCCGCGGGCGAACTCCCAGACCGGCGCGATCGCGAAGGCCATCCCGGGCGCCTGCTGGAGGAGCACCTCCTGCGAGGAGAAGACCGGGACGTAGGGGTCGCCGGCCAGCTCGATGGTCGGCAGGTCCAGGGCCTGGCCCTGCGGGTCGCCGCCGGCCGGCAGCGGGATCCACACCTGGCTGCGGGCGAGCACCTCGAACACCCGGGGGGTCGCGCCGGGATCGCCGAGCGCGGCCGTGAGCACCTGCTCCAGCTCGTTCGCGGGCCATCCACCGCCGGGCGGCGCCGCCTTCGGGCCGCCCCACCCCTGCTGCTGCTCCACCGGGTACCCCATCCGCCGCTTTACCGTCCTCTGTCCGCCGACGCCGAGCAGCCTAGCGGGCCCGCGGCCGGGGCCGCGGGCCCGCCGGTGCCGGTCGGTACGGGGCCGGGGCGGTACCGGTGGGCTGGCGGTGGCGGGTGCGGGCCGGGCCCGCCGGGCGGGGCCGGGCCCGGGGCCCCTCTCCCGTCTTCCGCCGGGACGTGCCATGATGTCCGCGTCTGCGGGTGTTCCCCGCCGAGAACCTCAACTCCATACCGGCCGCTCGAACCCGCGCGGGAGAGTCCGGAGTACCCCCGAGAGGCGGTACAGCCGGCGCCGAAGGAGCAAGTCCTCCCCGGAATCTCTCAGGCCCCCCTACCGCACGGGTTAGGCACATCTGGAAAGCGGCGCACGGCCCTGTCGCGCGCCCACCCACGGTGCAAGCCGCCATGCTGTCCTGTTAGCTGTGAAGCGCTGCGGGCCCGCGTGCGGTGAAGCTCTCAGGTTCGACGACAGATGGGGAGACCCAGCCGCCGCATGCCCGCGCGCAGGCTCGGTCCCCGAGCGGGTCCGGTCCGGCGTGCGCACACCTGAGTGCCCAGACCGAGGAGTTCCAGGCCATGTCGTCCCTCCGCCTCACCGCGCTCGACGCGCTGCACCGCGCCCTCGGCGCGACCATGACCGACTTCGCCGGCTGGGACATGCCGCTGCGTTACGGCAGCGAGCGCGAGGAGCACCTCGCCGTCCGCACCAAGGCCGGTCTGTTCGACCTCTCCCACATGGGCGAGATCACCGTGACCGGCCCGCAGGCCGGCGCGATGCTGGACCACGCGCTGGTCGGCTTCGTCTCCGCGCTCGGCGAGCTGCGGGCCCGCTACACCATGATCTGCGCCGAGGACGGCGGCATCCTGGACGACCTGATCGTCTACCGCCTGCGCGAGGACGCCTTCCTGGTCGTCGCCAACGCCTCCAACGCCCAGCTGGTGCTGGACGAGCTGATCGCCCGCGCCAAGGGCTACGACGCCGTCGTCACCGACGACCGCGACACCTACTCGCTGATCGCCGTCCAGGGCCCGGAGTCCACCGCGATCCTGGCCGACACCACCGAGGCCGACCTGCCCGGCCTGAAGTACTACGCGATCCTCCCGGCCCAGGTGGCCGGCCGCGACGTGCTGCTCGCCCGCACCGGCTACACCGGCGAGGACGGCTTCGAGATCTTCTGCAACCCGGGCGACGCCGCGCACATCTGGACGGCGCTGACCGAGGCCGGCACCGGCCGCGGCCTCGTCCCCTGCGGCCTCTCCTGCCGCGACACGCTGCGCCTGGAGGCCGGCATGCCGCTCTACGGGCACGAGCTCTCCACCGACCTGACCCCCTTCGACGCCGGCCTCGGCCGGGTGGTCCGCTTCGACAAGACCACCAACGAGGGCGCGTTCGTCGGCCGCAAGGCCCTGGAGCAGGCCGCCGCCGCAGCCGAGGCCAACCCGCCGCGGGTGCTGGTCGGCCTGGTCTCCGAGGGCAAGCGCGTGCCGCGCGCCGAGTACACCGTGGTGACCGCCGACGGCGAGCCGATCGGCCGGATCACCTCGGGCGCGCCCTCCCCCACGCTGGGCAAGCCGATCGCGATCGCCTACGTGGACGCGGCGCACGCCGCCCCGGGCACCACCGTCGCGGTGGACGTGCGCGGCAAGCACGAGCCGGTGCAGGTCGTGGCGCTGCCGTTCTACAAGCGCGCCCGCTGACGCCCGTCGGGCGTGCCCGCCGAGGCCTCGCGAGCGCGCCCGCCCGGGCCTGACCACCCCGAAGATCCACGTCGAAGCCGTCCGTCCGGCGGCCCGCTTCGTCGTACCCGCTTCCCATCCTGGAGAATGACGCCATGAGCAACCCCCAGCACCTGCAGTACACCAAGGAGCACGAGTGGCTGACCGCCGTCGAGGACGGTGTCTCCACGGTCGGCATCACCGCCCACGCCGCCGACGCGCTCGGTGACATCGTCTACGTGCAGCTGCCCGAGGTCGGCGAGACCGTGACCGCCGGCGAGACCTGCGGCGAGCTGGAGTCCACCAAGTCGGTCAGCGACCTGTACTCGCCGGTCACCGGCGAGATCACCGAGGTCAACCAGGACGTCCTGGACGACAACTCCCTGGTCAACAGCGCCCCGTTCGAGGGCGGCTGGCTGTTCAAGGTGCGCGTCGAGTCGACCGACGAGCTGCTCAGCGCCGACGAGTACAACGCCCTGACCAACCCGGCCTGAGCCGGCCGTTCGGGGTGGCCGCAGTGCGGCGGCCGCCCCGGCCACCGGGCCTCCTCCGCCCTCCGGTCGCCCGCCGCCACCCTTCCGTGGGGCGTGCCAGGCGCGGCACCTCCTTCTCTCCTCCCTGGGAAGACCACACCATGACGGTTCTCAACCAGTCCCTGCACTCGCTCGACCCGGAGATCGCCGCCGCGGTCGACGCCGAGCTGCACCGCCAGCAGACCACCCTGGAAATGATCGCCTCCGAGAACTTCGCCCCGGTGGCGGTCATGGAGGCCCAGGGCTCGGTGCTGACCAACAAGTACGCCGAGGGCTACCCGGGCCGCCGCTACTACGGTGGCTGCGAGCACGTCGACGTGGTCGAGCAGATCGCGATCGACCGGATCAAGGCCCTGTTCGGCGCCGAGCACGCCAACGTCCAGCCGCACTCCGGCGCGCAGGCCAACGCCGCCGCGATGTTCGCGCTGATCCAGCCGGGCGACACCATCCTGGGTCTGAGCCTGGCCCACGGCGGTCACCTGACTCACGGCATGAAGATCAACTTCTCCGGCAAGCTCTACAACGTCGCCGCGTACCACGTGGACGACAAGACCGGCCAGGTCGACATGGCCGAGGTCGAGCGCCTCGCCAAGGAGCACCAGCCGAAGCTGATCATCGCCGGCTGGTCCGCCTACCCCCGTCAGCTGGACTTCGCCGCGTTCCGCCGGATCGCCGACGAGGTCGGCGCCCTGCTGATGGTCGACATGGCGCACTTCGCCGGTCTGGTCGCCGCGGGCCTGCACCCCAACCCGGTGCCGTACGCGGACGTGGTCACCACCACCACGCACAAGACCCTGGGCGGCCCGCGCGGCGGCGTCATCCTCTCCAAGGCCGAGTGGGCCAAGAAGATCAACTCCGCGGTCTTCCCCGGCCAGCAGGGCGGCCCGCTGGAGCACGTGATCGCCGGCAAGGCCGTCGCCTTCAAGGTCGCCGCCTCCGAGGAGTTCAAGGAGCGCCAGCAGCGCACCCTGGACGGTGCCCGGATCCTGGCCGAGCGCCTGCTGCAGGCCGACGTCGCCGAGGCCGGCGCCTCGGTGCTGTCCGGCGGCACCGACGTCCACCTGGTCCTGGTCGACCTGCGCAACAGCCAGCTCGACGGCCAGCAGGCCGAGGACCGGCTGCACGAGGTCGGCATCACGGTCAACCGCAACGCCATCCCGAACGACCCGCGCCCGCCGATGGTCACCTCCGGCCTGCGGATCGGCACCCCGGCCCTGGCCACCCGCGGCTTCCAGGCCGAGGACTTCCGCGAGGTCGCCGACATCATCGCCGAGGCGCTGAAGCCCGCCTTCGACGAGACCGTCGCCACCGCGCTGAAGGCCCGGGTCACCGCCCTCGCCGAGAAGTACCCGCTCTACCCGAACCTGTAGTTCGGACACGGGTGACCGGGCTCACCTCGCCTGGTCACCTGGGATTCCGGGGCACCGCGCACACTGGACAGTGCGCGCGGTGCCCCGTTCCGTGTCAGCACCCCGCCTGCAAGTCCTTCCACGAGACCAGACAAGGACGTCCTCCGTGGCCATCAGCGTCTTCGACCTCTTCTCCATCGGCATCGGCCCGTCGAGTTCCCACACCGTCGGCCCGATGCGCGCCGCCCGGATGTTCGCCCGCCGCCTGAAGTCCGAGGACCTGCTGACCGGGGTGGCGAGCGTCCGCGCCGAGCTCTTCGGCTCGCTGGGCGCCACCGGCCACGGCCACGGCACCCCGAAGGCCGTCCTGCTGGGCCTGGAGGGCAACTCCCCCCGCACGGTCGACGTCGACCAGGCCGACCGGGACGTCGAGCGGATCACCGCCGAGAAGCGGCTCGACCTGCTCGGCGCCCACCCGATCGACTTCGACCCCGGCACCCAGCTGATCCTGCACCGGCGCCGCTCGCTGCCGTACCACGCCAACGGGATGACCCTCTGGGCCTTCGACGCCGACGGCGGCCTGCTGCTGGAGAAGACCTACTACTCGGTCGGCGGCGGCTTCGTCGTCGACGAGGACGCGCTGGGCGCGGACCGCGTGAAGCCGGACGACACCGTGCTGAGGTACCCCTTCCGCACCGGCGACGAGCTGCTCCGCCTCAGCCGCGAGACCGGCCTGTCCATCTCCGGCCTGATGCTGGAGAACGAGAAGGCCTGGCGCAGCGAGGAGGAGATCCGGGCCGGGCTGCTGGAGATCTGGCGCGTCATGCAGGAGTGCGTGCGGGCCGGGATGTCCCGCGAGGGCATCCTCCCCGGCGGCCTCAAGGTGCGCCGCCGCGCCGCCTCGGGCGCCCGCGCCCTGCGCGCCGAGGGCATCGGCCCGGCCAACGCCATGGAGTGGGTGACCCTCTACGCGATGGCCGTCAACGAGGAGAACGCCTCCGGCCGCCGGGTCGTCACCGCGCCCACCAACGGCGCGGCCGGGATCATCCCCGCCGTGCTGCACTACTACCTGAACTTCATCCCGGGCGCGGACGAGGACGGCATCGTCCGCTTCCTGCTCGCGGCCGGTGCGATCGGCATGCTCTTCAAGGAGAACGCCTCGATCTCCGGCGCCGAGGTCGGCTGCCAGGGCGAGGTCGGCTCCGCCTGCTCGATGGCGGCCGGCGGCCTCGCCGAGGTCCTCGGCGGCTCCCCCGAGCAGGTCGAGAACGCCGCCGAGATCGGCATCGAGCACAACCTGGGCCTCACCTGCGACCCGGTCGGCGGCCTGGTCCAGATCCCCTGCATCGAGCGCAACGGCATGGCCTCGGTCAAGGCCGTCACCGCCGCCCGGATGGCCCTGCGCGGCGACGGCCGCCACCACGTCTCCCTCGACAAGGCGATCAAGACCATGAAGGAGACCGGCGCCGACATGAAGATCAAGTACAAGGAGACCTCGCGCGGCGGCCTCGCCGTCAACGTCATCGAGTGCTAGGCAAGCGTGCTGACCTGCATGATTTCTCCGTCAGAGCTGCCAGGCCCTTCTCCGCGCACACGGCCCGACGTGCCTGAAAGGCCCCTCGGACAGCTCTGAACCTCCCTGAGGACTCCCTGGCAGATCCCTGGTCCGCACCATGCCGACCAGGGATTTCCGGTCTCGCGGCGGACGGAGCCGGCGCCCGGCGTACCGCGGCCTCCCGCTTTCCCCGGTGGGCCTCCTTCCGCGCACCGGGTCGGGGCGGGGGTCAGCGGCGCAGGGTGAGGGGCAGCGCCTCCAAGCCGCGCAGCATCATCGTGTTGCGCCAGCGCAGGTCGCGCTCCTGGCAGGCCAGGGTCGTTCCGGGGAAGCGCGCGAGGAGCGCGGTGAGCGCGATCTCGGTCTCCAGCTTGCCGAGCAGGGCCCCTAGGCAGCGGTGGATGCCACCGCCGAAGGCGAGATGGCCGGCGTCCCGGCGGTCGAGGATGAGGCGGTCGGGGTCCTGGAAGCGCGCCGGGTCGCGGTTGGCCGCGCCGAGGGACAGCAGCACGAACTCGTCCTGCGGGATCTCCACCCCGCCGACGTCCACCGGCTCGGTGGTGAAGCGGGTGGTGGCCATGCAGATGGGGGAGTCGTAGCGCAGGAACTCCTCGACGGCCCCGGGCATCCGGGTGAGATCGGCGCGCAGCCAGGCGGCCTGGCCGGGATCGCGCAGCAGCGCGAGGCAGGAGGTGCCCAGCAGGTTCACGGTGGTCTCATGCCCGCCGATCAGCAGCAGGGCGACCATGCCCACGATCTCGTCGTCCGTCAGCTCCCCGCGCTCGCGGGCTTCCAGCAGCTCGGTGAGCAGATCGGCGGGACGGTCATTGCGGCGGATCCGCCGGTCGGCGATGGCCAGGACGTACGAGCCCATCTCCTGGACGGCTTGTTGGAACGCCGCGTGGTCGCCCTCCTGGGTGACGATGGCGGTCGACCATTTCCGGTAGAGGTCGCGGTCCTCGGGCGGGAAGCCGAGCAGTTCGCAGACGACGAGGATCGGCAGCGGGAAGGCGAAGTCCCGTACCAGGTCCACCGTGGCGGTGGTGGTGGTGCGGGTCGAGTGGCGCGCGGCTGCCGCGTCCAGCCCGTCGAGGAGTTCGAGGGTGACGCGCTCGACCATCGGCCGCATCGCCTCGACGCGCTTGCGGCTGAACGCCGCCTGGACCACGCGGCGGAGGCGGGTGTGGTCGGGCGGATCGCTGCTGAGCATATGGGTGATCTCGGTGCCCAGGTTGACGCCCTCGACCCGGCTGTCGGCCAGGGCCTGGGCGCGCCGCACATCCTGCGCGAAGCGGGGGTCGAAGAGCGCGGCGCGGACATCGTCGTAGCGCGGGATGATCCACAGTCGCAGGCCGCCGTCGCTGTGCAGCACGGAGACCGGGGCCGATTGCCGCATCCTGGCCAGGGTCGGGTACGGGTCGCTGAGGAACGTCGGCGGGTTCTGGCGCGGTGCTGTCGTCTCGGGCTTGTCCGGCTGGTGCTTGTCCGGCCGGTGCTTCTCCGGCCGGTGCTTCTCCGGCCGGGGACCGTTCGTCCGGGGCGCTGCCGTAGCTGTGGTCATGATGCTCTCCTGTCCTCACCGGCACGGCCGGCGCCGCGGCGGGGTGCCGGGCATGGCACCCCGCTACGGCGCTGCCCGGGCTCCTGCGGAGGCGACTACTTCTCCGCGTTCTTCTCCGTGCGGGTGGTGGTGCAGGTCCGCGCCTGGCCGTTCGGCCGGACCGGGACCGCCTTGTCCAGGGTGAGCTGGTGGTCCGGCGGAATGATGATCCCGCGCTCCCGCTCGGTGGCGCTGATGGGGTCGACGCGCAGTCCGTGACGCTTCATGGGGTTGACCTTTCTTCGGTGTGGTGGTGGACGGGGTGGTGCGAGCCGGTCCGCCCGATGGTGCGGCGGTCGGCGGTTCTGGGGGAGGCGCGCAGCGTGTCGTCGGCGTAGCGCACCATGGCGGCCCAGGCGGCGGCGTGTCCGGCTGGGTCACGGCCCACGTCGTGTCCGCCGCCGAGCCATCGGACGCGGTGCGGGACGTCGCGGCGCCGCAGCGCGGCGAGATAGCGCTCGATCTGTTCCGGAGGGCACTTCTCGTCGTCCGCCGAGGCGGCGAGGAAGAGCGGGCCGCGTACGCGGCCCGCATAGGTCATCGGGCAGGCCGCGCGATAGCGGTGCGGCACCTGCTCGGGGGTGCCGCCGAAGAGGCGGTCGTCGACCTCCCGCAGCGCCGGCGTCGTCGCCCGGTACGCCGCCGTGTAGTCGGCCACCGGGGCGACGGCCAGCCCGACGTCCCACAGCCGGGGCTGGACGCCCATCGCCAGCAGCGTCAGATAGCCGCCCCAGGAGTAGCCGCACAGGCCGGTACGGCCCGGCTCCGAGACTCCCGCGTCGATGAGGTGGCCGCGCACCGCGGCGAGGTCTTCGAGCTGGGCGAGGCCGACCCGGTGGCCGAAGTCGTCCCGCCAGCGGGGGCCGTAGCCCGTCGAGCCGCGGTAGTTGGTGCGCACCACGGCGAATCCGGCCCGGACCAGGGCCTCGGTCCGGGCGTCATAGGCGTCCCGGTCGTGGGTGTGGGGTCCGCCGTGGACGAGGAAGACCGTCGGCCAGGGGCGGCGGCCCGCCCTGCGGCCGGGCGGGGTGGCCACGAAGCTGTGGATCTGCCCGTACGGCCGGCGCGTCCAGAGCTCGCGGCGCCTGGATCCGGTCGTTCCGCCGGGCGCCGTGCCGCGTGACGCCGTCGTGGAGCGGCCGGCGTGGCCGGAGCGGTCGGGACGTTCCGGAGGTTCCGGGTGCTCCGCGCTCTCCGGGCTCTCCGGGTGGCAGATCAGTGGCCGGGGCGGTTCGCCGTCGCGGCTCCACAGGCAGTGGACCGTGCGGTCGGGTGCGCAGGAGAAGTCGATGATCGTGCCCTCGGGCGTGGGAAGCACCGTCGTCGTACCGCGGTCGAGGTCGGCGCGGAGCAGGCGGCTGCGTCCCGCCCGGTCCTGCTGGACCAGCGCCGTGCGGCCGGGCCCGTACCAGCAGGCGGTGATCTCCGTATCGAAGTCGAGGGCGGAGCCGGGACCGTGCGTACGGATCCCCTCGCCCTGACGCCAGAAGGCCAGGGTGTAGCGACCCGCGCGTTCGAGGACGAGCAGCAGTTCCGGCCGTGCGGTGGTGAGGTCCGGGCGGAAGCCCAGCGCCCACACCGCGCCGCCGTCGCCGTCCCCCGCTGGGCCGGGGATGGCGTCCACGAGAACGCCGGAGGCCGGTGACCACAGCCGGACCGCGGCCGGTCCGGCCGGGCACCCCGCGGTGGCCAGCAGTCCGCCGCCGGGGGCCAGGCCCACCACTGCCGCATAGCCGGGCTCCTCGGCCACCAGGCGGGCGCGCTCGCCCGGTCGGCCGAGGTAGTGCCGCGAGCGGTCCGCGACCCCGACGCCGACGGCGGCCAGGCCGCCGCGGGGGTCGAAGGCCAGGCCGTGCATCCGCCCGGCGGGTACGCCGTCGAGCGCCGGGCGCGGGTGCCCGCCCTCGAACGGCCCGCGCAGCCAGCGGCCTTGACCGCCGGGAGCGGCGTCGAACCACCACAGGCCGTGGCCGTCCGGCTCGATGGCGGCGGTCTCCACACCCAGCGGTGCGGTGGTCGCCTGCCGGCGCTGATCCGTCGTCAGGTCCCAGGCCACGATCTGCGGGAGACCGTCCACATACCGGGTCTCGACCGCTCGCCGTCCGTCGCGGGCGGCGAAGGTCGGGACGTGCACCGCCGTTCCGGTACCGCCGCTCATCGCCGTCCCTCCCTTCGTCGGTGTCCGCTTCCGCCGCCGGTGGCCTTGGCTGTGGTGGGCTCCGACGGCCATCACACTGCCGGTCGGGCGGGCTGCGTGGCAGGGAAGAAGGCGCAGCGGCACCGACAGCGAGTTGCTGCCGGTCCTTCCCTGGCACCGGACGGCGGGCGGGCGACAGGGTGCGGGGGCGACCAGATGGCCCGGACCCACCGAGGAGAGAGGGGCGACCCGATGACGATCGCGGCGACCCGGCCCGACGCAGCCCCCGTCCCACCCGGCGGAGCGCCGAACGGCACAGCGGGTGGCAGGCCGAGCCGTGCGCTGACGGCGGTCTACGTCGCGGGCGCGGTGACGGCGTTGGGCACCCAGATGACCATGCTCGCGCTGCCCTGGCTGGTGCTGGAGACCACCGGCTCGGCCACCCGGGCGGGCCTGGTCTTCGCGGCCCAGGTGCTGCCCATGGCGCTGCTCGGCTTCGCGGGCGGAGAGGTCATCCAGCGCCTGGGCGCCCGCCGGACCATGGTCGTCTCCGATCTCGCCCGCGCTCCGGTGGTGGCGCTGATCCCGCTGCTGCAGACCCTGGGCGCGCTCAATCTGGCCGTCATCGTGGCGATCGTCACGGCGCTCGGGGCGCTGGCCGTTCCGTACCACGCGGCCCAGCGGGTGCTGGCCCTGGAACTGCTGAGCCCGCACGCCCGCTCTCTGGCCCGCGCGAACAGCGCGCTGGCAGGTGTGCAGAACGGCTCGGCGTTCGCCGGACCGGCGCTCGCGGGCGCGCTGATCCCGCTGGTGGGGACCACATCGGTGGTGTGGCTGGACGCGGCCTCGTTCGCCTTCTCCGGGTTGCTGCTGCTGCGCCGCGTCCCGGCAGGGGGTGGCGGGGCCGGAGGGTCCGCAGCCGGGCCCCAAGGCCTGTGGGCGGGGGTGCGGCACCTGTGCGGCGACTGGTTCCTGAGCCGGGCGATGCTGTCCACCGTGGTGTTCGGGCTGATGCTGCGAACCCTGATGATCACCATGCCGGTGCTGGCGTTCGCCCGGTTCGAGGGGGACGCCAGGGTCGGCGGCCTGCTGGTCGCCGCTCATGGCGCCGGTGGCCTGGTCGGCTCGGTGGCCGCCTATGTGCTGGCGGCACGGGTGGCCCCCGTGCGACTCGCCTGTACGGCCCTGGTCTGCGTCGCGCTGCCCCTGTGGACGCTCCTGGTGCCCGTGCCGGCCGGCGTGCTCGTCGTCGCCGTCGGCCTGTCAGCGGCCGCCGCGCCCCTGGCGAACGCGCCGCTGATGGGACTGCTCTCCGCCCGGCTGCCGGACGGCTTCGGGCCCAAGGTGTTGCAGGCCGTGGTCACGATCAGCGCCCTGGCCGGGCCGCTGGGCTTCCTGGCCGCGGGCGCCGTGCTGGACCGGGCCGGTGTCGCGGCGACCCTGTGGGGCGTCGCCGCGCTCGCGACGTTCGGCAGCGGCAATCTGATCCTGGCCCTGCGCCGCCTCCGGGCCACCGGGGCCCCGGACTGACCTGGCCTTCCGAGAAGACCGCGGTGGACGAGGGTCACGCGGTGGCGGGGTTCACCGGAAGTCCTCCTCGCGGTACTCCGCGTCCGAGCCCGCCGCCTCGCGCAGCTCGATGCGGCGGATCCGGCGGCCGCTGGCGATGACCGGCGACAAGCTCGCCTCCGCCTGGGCTCGAACGCCCGCCCCCCTGCCTCGTCCGCGCCTGATCGGCTCAGGCGTTTCGGCGGGCGGACTCGTTCTCCTGGGCCAGCCGGCGCAGGGCGAGCAGGGCGGGCTCCAGCAGGACGGTCAGGAGCAGGGCGCGTTCGGCCTGTTCGAGGGGGTCGTCGCTGGTCCGGAGCTGGTCGAGGTCGAGGACGGCGGTGCGCGCGGCGAGTTCCGCGTAGGGGAGCAGGGTGTGCCGGTCGACGGGTTCGCCGAGCGAGCGGAGGGTTTCCAGGGTCTCCCCCAGCACTGCCCGGGCCGGCGCGTACGGCGAGACCTCCCAGCCCAGCTCCGCGATCAGCGCGTCGACCTCCGCCGCGCCCGGGGCGGTGGCCGGCCGGGCCGCGTCCTCGTCGGCCGGCCGGGCGCCGACCGCCAGGCCGAGCACCTGGTGCTGCTCGCCGCCGTGCGCGGCGATCGCGCCCAGCACCTCCTTGGTGGCGCTCACACTGAGCCCCCGCACCCCGATCAGCGCCCGGACCAGCCGCAGCCTGCGCAGATGGGCCTCGTCGTACTCGGCCTGGGTCGCGGAGGTGGAGCGGCCGGGCGGCAGCAGGCCCTCCCGCAGGTAGTACTTGATCGTCGCGATCGGGACCTCGCTACGACGGCTCAACTCCGAGATGCGCACGGTGCTCCGCTTTCCCCTAGCTATTGGATACCTCTACTGTCTAACATAGATAGTGCCACTACCCAATAACGGAGGCGCGTCAGCCATGCCCACGATTCCCTGGATCACCCCGCACCCGGCCACTCCCGGCACGCAGGCCGTCGTGATGGCCTCCCGGTTCGAGGTCCGCTCGCTCGCCGACGTCCCGCGCTTCCTCCTGAAGTCCTACGCCGTCTGGCGCCAGATCCAGTCCGCGCCCGGCGCCCTCGGCGCCTCGCTGATCGCCCGGCCGACCAAACGGACCTTCTACACGCTGTCGGCCTGGGAGAGCCAGCAGGCGCTCCAGGACTTCGCCCGCGCCGAGCCGCACCGCTCGATCATGACCGGCCTGCGCCCGACCATGCGGGAGTCCGTGTTCACCTACTGGCAGGCCCCGGTCGAGCAGCTCCCCGTCGGCTGGCCCGAGGCCCACCGCCGGCTGACCGAGCAGCAGGCCACCCGACCGGCCGGCTGACCTGCGGGGCAGCCGAAGGGGGCGCGGCCGGAGCTAGCGGAGGATCTGCGCCGGTACGTCGGTGGCGCGGGTGAAGACCGAGACGGGGTACTGGGTGTCGCAGTACTTGTTGCCCGTCGAGACGATGCCGATCACCACGCCGTCGACCACGAGCGGCCCGCCGGAGTCGCCCTTGCAGATGCTGTCGGCCGTCCCGGGCCGGGGGCTGCCGCAGACCTTCAGCCGCGGGGAGTCGCCGGGGCCGGTGTAGGGCTCGCAGCCGGACAGCGGCGAGAGCGTGAGCGCGGCCTTCTTCAGGTGGGTGCCCGGGCCGCCGTCGCCCGTCCGGCCGAAGCCGTAGACGGTCGCCGTGCGGCCGTACCGGTACAGCGCCTCGTCCCGGTTCGTCGCGACCCGGACGGTCCGCGCGTTCAGCGGCCGGTCCAGGGTGAGGACGGCCGAGTCGTGGTCCAGGGCGGAGGTGTACCGGGGGTCGACCGCGGCGCTCCGCACCCGCCGCACCTGCCCGCCGTGGCCGGTCAGGTCGGTCCGGCCGGCGATCACCCGCAGCGTGGTCGGGTCGTCGGCCTCGGCCACGCAGTGGCCGGCGGTGAGCACCTTGGTGGGGGCGATCAGGGCACCCGTGCACCACTGCTCGCCGCCGGCCGTCTCCAGGGCCACGACGAACGGGTTGGCGGCGGTGGTGGTGTCGGTGCCCCCGTGGACGGCGGCGGCCGGGGTGGCGGCGACGGCCACCAGGGCGGCGGAGGCCAGCAGGACGGTCAACGGGCGTCGGTACGGCTTGCGCATCGGGCGGGCTCGCATCTCTCTCGGGCGGATCGCTCAGGGCGGAGGTCGTCGGGACGACGGTGGTCAGGCCGACGGGGCGAAGGGGCGAAGGGGCAGAGGGTCGAAAGGGGCACCGGTGCTCGCGGTTCCGGTACCCACGATCGGGTCCCACCGCGGATCCCGGGCCGGCGGACCGGGCACCGGCGGCGGGTGGGCGGGCAGAAGCCCTGACGGGGGCGGCCGGCACGGCGCCCGGACCCGAAAGTGGCGCAGGGAGCCACCACGTTGACGCCCCGGCCGACGGGCGGTTGCCCGTCAGTGCCGCACGGCCCCCGGCCCGGTGAGCCGGCAGCGGCGGGGCACCGGACGGACCGGGCCGCCGCAGTTGCCCCCGGTGCGCGCCACCCGACCGGAGCAGCGCCGGGCGCCACCGCCCGGCTCCGGCCGATCGGCCACCGGGCGGCCCCCGTCCGCACCGGCCCGGCGCGGGCCCGGCCGCCGGAGCAGCACCCGGAGGGCGCCCGCCCCGAGCAGGAGCAGCGCGCAGGTGATCAGGATTCGGTGGAGGTGGACGGACACGTGGCTGCTCTTCTCCGCTGAGGACTCGGTCGGTACGGGCGGGCCCCCTCGGCCGAAGGGCGGACCGCCGCTGCACCGCACAGTGACCCGGAAGGCGTCCCGGCCGCCAGACCCCCCGGGGAGTTCGGGACGCTGGAACGGCGACAGGTACCGTGATCTGCGGATTCGGTGCCACCTGGAACGCCGGACCGGAACGAGGGGGGCGCCGGATGAGCGTGGAGACCGACGAGTTCGCGTCGATGCTGAGGGAGCTGAAGGACCGTTCGGGCCGCAGCTACGGCACGCTCGCCACCCGGCTGCACGTCAGCACGTCCACGCTGCACCGCTACTGCAACGGCGCCGCCGTCCCCAACGAGTACGCGCCGGTGGAGCGGTTCGCCCGGGTCTGCGGGGCGGGCGCGGACGAGCTCGTCGAACTGCACCGCCGCTGGATCCTGGCGGACGCGGCCCGGCGCCGGGAGCCCGCCCGCGAACCGGTCCGGCCGGAGCCCGCCGAGCCGCAGCCGACCCCTGTGGTCGCCGTGGCCCCTGAAGCCCCCGCCGCCCCGGCCCCGGCCCCGCTTCCGGCGACCGCCCCGGAGGCGACGCTGCCCCCCGTCGACGCGCTGCACTCCGCGCGCAGCCCCCAGGGCGACCCCGTCGACGGCGAGCCCCGGCGCCGCAGGCTCCCGTACCCGCGGATCCTGCTGAGCGCGGCGGCCGTGGCCCTCGTCGCCGCCGCGATCCCGCTCCTCGTCCCGAGCGGGCACGGCGGCACCCCGGCGGCGGCTCCCCCGTCCGCGACCGCCGCCGGCGCCCCCTCCACCCCGGCGGCCCCGGCCCCGGTCGCCGGGCAGCCGTCCGCTCCGGCGTCCGACACGACCCCTGCCGCGACCCCCGCCGCGACCACCGCCGCGACGAGCGCGGCCACCCCGGCCCCGTTCCAGGTCACCGTCCTGACCGACAACTGGGGCAGCCCCTGCGGCCAGTGGTTCCTGAGCGCCAAGGCGCCGCGCTCGGTGCCCGCGCCCCCGAGCCCCAAGCGGACGGACAGCTGGGCGGCCGCCCAGGAGGCCGTCCCCGCCGGGCACCTGCGGCTGCAGGTGACGGCGCAGGGCGACTCCGCCGTCCCGGTCGTCCTGCACGCCCTCTACGTGCACGTGGTCAGCACCCGCCCGGCCCCGAAGTGGAACGCGTACATGATGGGCTCCGGCTGCGGCGGCAGCATCACCCCGGCGGCCTTCTCGGTCGACCTCGACGCGGCGGCTCCCCGGCCGGTGGCCGTCCCGGCCCAGGAGGGCGAGGTGAAGGCCAAGACCGTCTCGGACTTCCCCTACCGGATCTCGGCCACCGACCCCCAGGTGCTGAACGTCGAGGCCGGGACCGCCGGGCAGGACGTCAGCTGGTACCTGGAGCTGGAGTGGAGCAGCGGCAGCAGCCACGGCACCCAGACCGTCAAGGACGCCAACGACAAGCCCTTCCGCACCATGGGCCTGAAGGGCGCGCCGGGCTACTTCTACCAGGACGACCGCACGGGCTGGACCCCCACCTCGACCGAGGACTGACCCCGGGGCGCGCCCCCACGCCGGGAAGGCCGGCCACCCGGAGCGGGTGGCCGGCCTTCCCGGCGGACGGGCCGGCGTCAGGCGGCCAGCGTGGCCTCCTCCGCCTGGGCGTCGGCCGGCGCGGCCTTCTTGTCCCGCATGACCAGGGTGGCGAGCAGGGCCGCGGCGAGGACGCCGACCGCGCTGATCGTGAAGGTGGTCGACATCGAGGAGGTGAAGGCCTCCCGGGCGGAGTGGACCAGTCCGGCGTCCCCGCCGGCGGCGGCCAGGGCGTCGCCGATCGAGCGCTTGGCCTGCTCGGAGCTGTCGGCGGGCATCTCCCGGGCGAACCGGCTGGAGAGCAGGGAGCCGAGGATGGCGATGCCGAGCGCGCTGCCGGCCTGCTGGATGGTGTCGTTCAGGGCGGAGCCGACGCCCGCCTTCTCGGCGGGGATGGTGCCCATCAGGGCGCCGATGGCGGCCGGCATCGCCAGCCCGGCACCGAGGCCGAGCAGGCCGAGGGCGACGGCCGGGAGGGTGAACCCGGCGTCGGCGGAGACCTTGCTCAGGAGGCCGAAGGCGGCGGCCATGAGCAGCATGCCGACCAGGACGAGCAGGCGGTTGCCGATCTTCGCGGCGAGCCCGGCGCCGGCGCCGTTGCCGATCAGCGCGGCCACGGCCAGCGGCACGAAGGCGAGGCCCGCCTTGACCGGGGAGTACCCGAGCACGAACTGCAGGTACTGGGTGAGGACGAGCAGCAGACCGCCGTTGCCGATCTGGACGAGGGTCAGCGAGAGCGAGCCGCCGCTGAAGTTGCGGTGCTTGAACAGGGCGAGCGGGACCATCGGCTCGGAGGTGACGTTCTCCCAGATCCCGAACCCGCCGAGGGCGACGACGGCGACGATCAGGGTGACGGCGGAGCGGCCGTCGAAGGCGCCGTGCTGCGGGATCTCGATGATCCACCAGATCATGGCGGTCATGCCGACGGCGGAGAGCACCGCGCCCAGCGGGTCGGCCTTCTGCCAGGGGCCCTTCGACTCCGGCATGAGGGTCAGGGCGGCGACGACGGCGAGGACGACGACCGGGACGTTGACGAAGAAGATCGAGTGCCAGGAGAAGTGGTCGATCAGGACGCCGCCGAGCACCGGGCTGCCGACCAGGCCGAGCATCGACACCGAGCCCCAGGCCGCCATCGCCTTGCCGCGCTCGTCCTCGTCGAAGACGGTGATCAGGATGGAGAGGGTGGACGGCATGATCAGCGCACCGCCGACACCCATCGCGACGCGGGCCGCGATGACCTCACCGGGGCTGGTGCAGTAGGTCGCGGCCAGTGAGGCGGCGCCGAACAGCAGCAGGCCGATGATCATCACCTTGCGGCGGCCGAACCGGTCGCCGAGGCTGCCCGAGGTGAGCAGCAGCCCGGCGAAGACCAGGATGTAGGAGTCGAGGATCCACTGGGTGTCCTGGGCGCTCGCCCCGATGGACTCCGTCATCGACGGCACCGCCACCGTGAGCGCCATGCCGTCGATCACCAGGACCAGCGTGCTGAGGCAGAGCACGACGAGGATCCACCAACGACGTGGGTTGCGGGTTTCCATGGTTGTCCCTCCGAGTTGCGCACGCTGTTCCTTCGCTGCGCACACTGTACGCAGCGCGGAACAGTGTGCGCAACCCACTGCACCTGTACGCTGGATGCGCACGGCGTACGCAGGAAGATGTGAAGAGGAGAACCTCATGGCCACCAAGGCGAACCCGGCCCCGTCGGTCTGGGCACGGCAGCAGCGGGAGGCGGAGCAGCCGGCGCTCAACCGGGCCGCCATCGTCCGTGAGGCGATCGCCGTGCTGGACGCCGACGGCATCGACGCGCTCAGCATGCGCAAGCTCGGCGCCCGGCTGAACGCGGGCGCGACGTCCCTCTACCGGCACGTGGCCACCAAGGACGAGCTGATGGAGCTCGCGGTGGACGAGGTCTTCGGCGAGAGCACCGTCCCGCCCGCCGACAGCCCCGACTGGCGGGAGGCCGTCGCCGAGGCCGCCGAGTCCTTCCGAGCGACCGCGCTGCGGCACCCGTGGCTCGCCTCGGTCCTCGGCCAGGCGGGGCTCGCCTACCTCGGCCCCAACCTGAAGGCCTACTCCGAGCGCGTGGCCGCCCTGTTCGTCACCGCCGGGTTCCCCGAGCCGGAGCGCGCGATCGAGACCGTGATCACCTACGTGATCGGGATGAGCACGACGGAGACGGCCTGGCTGACCACCGTGGCCCGCTCCGGCCGGACCGAGGCCGACTTCATCGCCGACCTGATCCCCGCCGCCCAGCAGGCGGCGGCCGACACCGAGCACCTCTCGGCCGCGTACGCGGCGGCGATGGGCGCCGACCCGGTGGCCCTGCGCAACGAGAAGTTCACCTACGGCCTGAACGTCATCCTCGACGGCCTGGCCCTGCGCCTCCCCGGCCCCCGGTAACCGCCGGTGCGGCTGGGCCGCCTGCGCCAAGGGCGTTCCGAGTCCCGTGCCACGCGGTAGCACAGGGTGGCACAGCGGGATTATGCTGAACTCATGCCAGTGCAGCCCGAGATCACTCAAAGAGATCTACGAAGTCGGTCGAAGGAGATCATGGACGCCGTTCAGGCAGGCCACTCCTTCACGGTCACACGTGACGGGCACCGGATCGGCGAGCTGATCCCGCTACGAAGGCGGCGACGATTCGTCCCACGGAGCGAGTTCACAGCCATGTCACGTAGCGCCCCGGACATCTCCCTGGATTCCTTCCGCGCCGACCAGGACGCCTTGGCCGACCAGCAGACGGATGACCCCTATGGCCGGTGACATCCAACAAGGCATCCTGGACACCAACATCATGATCCTGCGCAAGTGGGTGGACCCGGACGAGCTACCCGCAGAGATGGCCATCACGGCGATCACGCTGGCCGAGCTCTCTTCGGGACCGCATGAGGTCCGCAGGAACGAGGAGCAGAACGACTACGACGAGCACGCCGAACGTGCCCGACGACTCGACGTGCTCCAACGTGCGGAGAACGAGTTCGACCCCATTCCGTTCGACACGGAGGCGGCCCGCATCTACGGCCGCGTCTGCGCTGCCGTCATCAGCAGCGGCCGCAAGCCTCGCCGACGCGTGGCGGATCTGATGATCGCCGCCATCGCCATTGCCGAGGGCCTTCCTCTGTTCACGACGAATCCCGACGACTTCAAGGGCCTCGACGGGCTACTGACCGTCGTCCCGGTCACCCGACCGCAGGTGCTGCACGACCGCTAGGCGGACCGTCACCTGAGCCACTGGCCGAGGGCCTTCAGCCGCCAGGAATGCCCTAGTGGCGTTCGAGAAGCTCGACCGACTACGGGGCGGGTGGTCAAGTGGCCGGGGTGGCTCGGGGGATCGGCGCCGGGGTCGGCGGGGTCTCGCCACCATCGGCCTGGTGCGGCAGCGTGACGGTGGGCCGGTGGCAGAGGTCGGCGACCGTGGCCCGGAGGACGGCGATCAGGGCGAACAGCATCAGGACGCCGTGGGCCGGCATCGACAGGTACGGGTCCACGTCGCGGTTGATGAACTTGAGGTAGCTGCCGAACGAGGACAGCTGCACCAGCACCGGCAGGTACCAGAGCTGCCGGGGCAGTTGGAAGGCCACGATCACGCTGAGCACGTCGGCTATGTAGAAGTAGCGCTCGTGCATCGACGGCAGCAGGAAGGGCACCGCGATCGCGGAGGCGGTGGCCAGCAGCAGGATCCGGGTGTCCGTGAGCACCCGCCGCCCCGCCTGGCCGGCCGCGGCGGCGCCGGCCTGCCGCAGGGCCCACACCGCGAGCCCCACCAGCGCCAGGACCACCACGCCGGCGACCACGACGCCGATGCCCCGCGCGGTGTCCCGGGCGTCCTGCGGGACGGAGACGAACTGGTACACCGACGGCGCGTAGAGCGTGAGGTCCTTGTACGTGTCCGGCTGCCGGGTGTAGACGGTCAGCAGCTGCCACGGGTCCGCGCCGAGCAGGAAGGCGGGGATGTCGAGGGCCACGTACGCGGCCACGGCGGCGAACAGGCTCCGCCAGGGGATCCGGTTCGCCAGGACGAGCACCAGCAGGGCGGGGAACAGGAAGACGGCCTGGAGCTTGAACGCGAGCGCGATCCCGAAGAACGCGCACGCCCAGGTGGGCCGGTCCCGGAGCAGGTGGTAGACGCCGCCCACCAGGAAGGTCGTGAAGATCGCGTCGGCCTGGCCCCACCAGCCGCTGTTGGTGACGACCGTGGGCAGGAAGAGCACGACCACCGCGGCACCGAGGGCGCGCCACGGCCGCTGCGGCCACCGCAGCTCCACGATGCGGAACACGTAGGACGCCAGGGCGAGGTCGAAGAGGATCGAGACCCACTTGATCCCGGCGAGCGCCGTCACCGGGAGGTAGGTGAGCGCGGCCATGAGGTAGAGGTACGGGACGTTGTAGTCCGAGAAGTCGGCGTGGCTGAGAGCGTTGAAGCCGCCGTTCTCGGCGATGTACCGGTACCACGGACCGAGGAAGTAGTAGTAGTCCGACGACTCGCTGTCCAGCAGGAGGATCCTGACAGTCAGCGCGGCCAGCACCGCCGCTGCCGCGGCCAGCGCCAGGACGATCGGATCGACGCCGTCACGGCGCGACTCCTCGGTGGTGATGTCGGACATCGCACTCCGTTCGGTTGTCCACGGCGCCCCCGAAGCCGTGCACCGAAAATCATATATACAGACACAAGTGCGCTGAGCGAAGGGCTATCAGGGCACGAACCAGGGCAGGTCGCAGCGCTGAAGTGGCCGAAGTGAGGGTAGTGACGGGAGTCGCGGAAGGGGCCGGAGCAGGAAGTCGGACCGGTCGACCTCCCACTACTCCGGCTTGAGCTCGAACCAGACGATCTTGCCCACCCGGCCCGGACCCCGGGGCCGGGCGCCCCAGGAGGCGGCGAGGGCCCCGACGAGTTCGAGCCCGCGACCGCCCTCGTCCTCGGGCCCGGCCTGACGGGGCTCGGGCAGGTCCGGGTTGGCGTCGGCGACCTCGACCCGGAGCGCACCGCATTCCGTGACGGCGAACCGGACGCCGATGAGGCGGTCACGCGGGCCACGGGCGTGGCGGCAGGCGTTGGTGACCAGTTCACTGAGGAGGAGCAGGGCGGTCTCGGTCGTCTCGTCGGGCACCCGCCAGGCGTAGGCCTGCCGGAGGAGCTGCACGCGGGCATGGCCGACACTGCGGGGGTGGCGAGGGAACATCCACTCGATGTCGACGGGCTGAGTGATCATCAGTGTCCTTGGTGAGACGAGTCCTTGGCGTCACCCATGGGGGCGGAATCGGCCATTTCACGCCCCAGGATTCGGTCTCTCCGCATAGCCTCAGAAGTGACGCCAGGGGTACATCGAACCGTGACTCGCTGGTTGACCATGAAGAATGGGGGTCCGGCGATGAGCGCACCCACGCAGCCGCCGATGGCGTGGAAGTACTGCGGGGATCAGATCAAGCGATGGCGCGCTCAAGCGGGCGTGACGAGAGAGCGGTTGAGCACCGCGGCCAGCTACGACATCGAGAGCGTTCGGTCGATGGAGGCGGGACGACGGAAACCCTCGTTCAAACTGCTCGCAACAGCCGATGAGCTGTGCAACGCACGAGGGATCCTCCTCGGGGCCTACGAGTTCTTGATTCCGGAACGACCTCCCACGCGAACGGAGGCCTACCGAACCGTCGAGAACGAGGCCATCGCCCTGTACTCGTACGAACCCCTCTACATCCCGGGCCTCCTGCAGACCGAGGAGTATGCGCGAGCCACTCTGAGCTACACGATCCCGCCGGTGGACGATCAGACCATCGAGGACCGTGTCGCCGCCCGACTGGAACGACAGGGCAAGCTCGCCCTCCGGCCGACTGTGCTGTTCAGCTTCGTGATCTACGAGGCGGCTCTCAACACCCTCATGGGCGGCAACGGCACCATGAAGCGGCAGTTCCACCACCTGCTGGACGTAGGACAGCTGCGCAACGTCCGCATCCAGATCCTGACCGTCGAACACGGGCCACCGTCATGCCTGTCCGGATCACTGATCCTCATGGAGACGGTCAATCATGAGCACTTCGCATATGTGGAGACGCACGAGACGAACGCGCTTCACTCCGATCCGAAAATCGTCAGCATGCTCACTCAGCGGCAGGCGATGATCCGCGCGCAAGCCCTCAGTGTCGAGGATTCTGCAGAGTTCATCAGAAAGGCAGCGGAGCAGCTATGAGCGACACCAGCACCTGGTACCGGTCGAGTTACAGCGACTACGAGGGCGGCAACTGCGTCGAGGTCGCCTCCTCCAGTCTCACCGTCCACGTCCGGGACTCCAAGGACAAGGCCGGGCCCCAGCTCTCCTTCTCGCCGGCCGCCTGGGGGGACTTCCTCGTCTTCGCGGCCGAAGCTCAGGTGTCGGGGGTCGAGTGACTTCCTAGTGGAACGGGTGGGTGAACACCCCCCACCCACCCTCCCAACCACCGCCGTAGCCAGCCCGTATGACTAATCGTCACCGGTCGCCACGGGCTGCGCACGCCGTGTAGCGTGCGCACCAACGAATCAACCCCCGCCGGTGCACCAACACCGAACGGGGGTCTGACCGACACGATCGAAAGCAGTCGATCCTGTGGCTACCCACGACTTTAGCGCTGCCCTGCCCCCGATGGCGTCCCCCGGCTACGGAAAGCGTTCCGCGCCGGGCCAAAATCCCCCTCGCGCCGACGACTTCGCGCACCTGCCCGCCCGTGAGGCCTACCTGGCGCGGCTGGTCGACCGGCTGCCCGAGGGCGCCGCGATGGACACCAAGACCCTCGCCCGCGAGCAGCCGCACTACGGCCAGCAGGCCGTCCGCAGCGCGCTCAACCGGCTCTCCGTCGCCGGTCACCTGCGTCGTGTCCGCGAGCGGGTCGACGGCGACCGTACGCAGTGGGTGTTCCGCACCTACTTCTCCCGGACGCCCCGGGACGACGCCTGGTGGTCCCGCTTCCTGACCGTCGGCGACACGGACGGCAGTGCCGACACCGGCCCCGACGGCACCACCGGCCCCGCGCAGGTTCACCCGGACGAGCGGCCCCACCCCCGCGTGAACCGGTCACCCGCTTACCGGGCCCTCGCCGCCCTCGGGCTCGCCGACCCCCGGCTCGCGCTCTCGGCGCGCGACTGCGACTCCCTCGAACCGCTCGCCGCCCAGTGGCTCGCGCGCGGGGCCGGTACGGCGTACCTCACCACCGCGCTGACCGCCGGGCTCCCGCCGGCCGTCCACAGCCCGGCCGCCTTCGTCCACCGCCGCCTGGCCGACAAGATGCCGCCCGAACGCACCGGGGAGCCGACGGCGCCGGTCACCCGCATCGTGGAGTGCACCGACTGCCGCACCCCGAGCCGGCCGCAGGCCCTCCTCGGCGGCCTCTGCCGGGCCTGCCGGGCGGGCGCCTCCGACGCCCCGCCACCGCGGGCCCGGCTCTCGCCCCAGGCCGTGCACCGGCACGCCGCCCGGGTGCGCGCCTCGGTCCGCCCCAACCCGTCCGCACGGCAGCCGCATTGATCTCCCCTTCACCCCCTCCCCCCTAGACTGCCGACCGGCGCACGGGCCGAGGGGGTGGGCGTTGAACACACGGGAGTGGTCCTTCTACGAGGGCGCGGACGGTTCGACGCCCCTGGTCAAGGACCTGCAGAAGGCCCGGCTGGCCACCCACGAGCGGGCCCGGCTGTTCGTCCTGATGAACCGGGTCAGGGAGCGGCAGACCCTGCCGGGGGACGTCAAGGACCTCGGCAACGACCTCCTGGAGGTGCGGCTCACCGGCGATCACCGCACCTTCCGGCTGCTTTTCGCGGAGGAGGGCGAGGGCCTGGTCCTGCTCGCCCTGTCGTTCTTCCAGAAGAAGTCCCAGAAGACCCCGCCGAACGAGCGCGGCGCCGCGGAGCGGCGGCTCAGGGAGTGGCGGAACCGGCCGTCGGCGGGCTGAGTTCCCGGTTCTCGATATCGGCTTCGGGCGATAATGTTGAAGCACTCTGAGGGGAGGCGGCCATGGCACCCACGCTGCACGATCTACTCGACCTCGACCCGGACGATCCCCGCGTCGCCGCGAGCCTGGCCGACGCGCAGGCCTACGCCGAACTCGTGGAGACCCTGGTGGTGGCCCGCAAGAAGCGCGGTCTGACCCAGCGCGACGTGGCGGACCTGATGGGGACGTCGCAGTCGACGATCTCCGAGTTCGAGCGGGTGGGCGGCGACGCCCGCTACTCCACGCTCCAGCGGTACGCCCGCGCGGTCGACGCCCGGCTGTACAGCCTGGTCGACCACACCGCCGCGGATCTGGCCCCCGCCTGGAAGCCCGCGCCCGTCGAGGTGCAGGTCCGGGTGGCCGTCCGCGAGCGCGGGGCGCGGTCCCGGCCGACCGCCTGGGGCGACGACGCGCAGCGGTCGGTGACCGTCTGATGGCCGGTTCGCCCGCCCGCCGGGGGGTCCGGCGCTTCGCCACCCTCGACGAGCTCTCCGCCGCCACCGAGCTGGAGGACGTCACCTTCCTGGAGGTCTCCGGCCGGCGCCTCTTCGACCAGCAGGAGCCGCGCAGCGAGGCGGAGAACCGGACCACGCTCGCGGTCTGGCTCCGCGAGGGCGACGACGGGACCACCCTGGAGGTCCGCTGCCGGCTGGAACTGGGGAGCGCCCAGGCCGACTTCGTGGTGGACGCGGCGGCGGCCTTCTCGCTGGGGGCGCCGTTCGAGCTTCCCGCCGAACTGCAGCAGCTGTTCGTCGACCGGATCGGCGTGACGGTGCTCTACCCGTACCTGCGGGAGGCCCTCCAGGGCAGCGCCACCAAGCTCGGCGTCGACACCCCGCTGCTCTCGCTGCGCGGCCCGGGGCAGGGCGTCCGCTAGCGCTCGGACCGCCGGCCCCGACAAGACCGCCGGCCCCGACAAGGCCTCGTCACAGAGCCTCGTCACAGCGCCTCGTCACAGGGTCTACACGGCTCGCTCATGAATAATCTCAGGCGACAGCGTTAACCTATGCAAAATCCAAAGGTGAACTAGGTTACAAACCTTGAAATCAAAGCCAGCCGGTTTGCCCACATGCTGAGATCCGTGCGATAGTCGAGATGTCCGGCGGCGGACGACGACGACCCGCCGAGGACACCGAGACTACGGCCCGCCCGACCTGGCACGGCCGTCGCCCATCGTGTCGGCACGCACCCCCTTGGCCGCGCGATGACTTGCAGGGGCCCCCACGCACCGGAACACGGTGGATCGGGGGCCCTGCGCGTTTTCCGGGCACGGCTGCGGCGCGACCATGGCTGCGGCGCGGCCACGGCGGTGAGTCGCCGCGACGGCCTCAGTGCCGCTCGCGCACCTTGAGCTCGAACCAGACGCCCTTGCCGCGCGGCAGCAGATCGGCGCCCCAGCGGTCGGCGAGGTCGTCGACGACCTTGAGCCCGCGCCCGTACTCGTTGATCGGCAGCGGCTCGGCCATGATCAGACAGGGCAGCGCCCGCGAGGAGTCCCGCACCTCGACCCGCAGCCAGCCGGGCTTGCGCGACACCTGGACGCCGATGGTCCGCCCGGCCGCGTGCCGCACCGCGTTGGCCACCAGCTCGCTGGTGAGCAGCTCACCGACCTCCAACTGCTGGTGCAGCTCCCAGGACTCCAGCACCGAGAGCACCAGCCGGCGGGCCAGCGGCCCGGACTCCGGCCTCGACGGCAACCGCATCTCGCCCGGTGCCGACTGGTCGCACAGCCTGCCGAAGTACATCCGCTCCAGCTCCTCGGAGCTGAGCCGCTCCAGGGCCGCCAGCGCGTCCTGGAAGCACATCCACGATGCCTCAGCGACCAAGCTCGACCCAGGAAGTGATGACTGATCTGTTTCGCCCCAACCCGCCATGCGGTCCATCATTGCGGAACGCAAGCGGCCGCGTACGGACAATGAGCAAACGATCACTACCCGCTCGGCATATGCCGGGTGCAACCCGGGCCGGGTGCGCGTCAAGCCCGGGTTGCCGCAAACCGCCTCCTACCAGGCACTCCAGGCCAGGTTCCAGCCGCTGAGACCGTTGTCCGGAGCCACCGTGCCGCGCGAGGAATTCTGCACCGTCACGATGTCGCCGATCAGCGAGCCGTCGTAGAAGGTGCCCGCCGAGGTGCCGTCGCCGCCGCCCTTGACGTCCTTGAGGCCGACGCAGCCGTGGCTGACGTTGTCCTTGCCGAAGGCGCTGCTCCAGTAGTTGCCGTGTACGTACGTGCCGGACGTGGTCAGCCGCATCGAGTGCGGCACCTGGAGGTCGTACGGGTCCCCGGTCATCCCGGGCATGCTGCTGGACTGCATCCGCACCACGCCTTCCTTGGACATCACCACCATGGTGCCGTTCCAGGTGGGGTGTTCCGAGGAGCCGGAGGTGATGTCGACGACAGAGCTCTTGCCGTCGTTGACCACCGTCATCTTGTGCGTCTTCGCGTCAACCGTCGAGACCTGCGATCGCCCGATCGTGAAGGGCTCGTCCCGGTCCACGCCGCCGTAGACGCCGGGGGCGAGCTCCACGTTCTTCAGCCGGTAGTGGACGGTGACCTTGGTCCCCGGCTTCCAGTACGCCTCGGGGCGGAAGTCCAGCCGGCGGTTGCCGAACCAGTGGCCCTTCACCACGGTGCCGTTGTCGGACTCGAAGGTGATGCCCCTGGCGACCGCCTCCTTGTTCTTCACGTCCTTGTCGAAGTCGACCGAGACGATCATGCCGACCCCGTAGGTGGCGTTGTCCTCGACGTTGTCGCTCGCCTTCGCCTCGCGCTCGGGCGTCAGCGTGGTGAAGCCGCTGTCCGCCGAGGCGACCACGCCGTTGGCGTCCGCCGCCATCGCGCTCACCTGGTAGGCGGTGCCGACCGCCAGGCCGGCCGTCGGCGTCCAGCTGCCGCCGTCGGCGGCGATCGTCCCGGCGACCTCCTTGCCGGTCCGGTCGCTCACCTTGACCGTGGTGAGCTTGCCGCCCGCCACCGCGACCTTGAGCGCGCCGCTCGGGGCCACGTCCACCGCGCCGTTCTTCGGCTGGATGTCCAGCACCGCCGCCGACACCTTCGGCGCCGCCGGGGTCGACGCGGGGGCCTCGGCCGGCGCCGCCCCGGAGGCCGGTGCCGCTCCGGACGCCGGCCCGGAGGCGGTCGCCGCGACGCCCGCCGCGCCCCCCAGGTCCGCCTTGGCCGCGCTCCCGCCGGCCGCGCCGTCGCCCCCGCCGCACGCGCTGGTCAGCACCAGCGCGCCGCCCATCAGACCGGCGGCCACCACTGTCCGTATCGACCTCATGCCGACTCCTCCCGTTCATCCCGCTCGACCACGAGGGGACTCGACAGATACACGCGCCATCCACCGGAAAGGTTGCGCCATCCGGGCGACGATCACGCCACGAACGACGACCGGCCCGACCCCAACGAGTGAGGATCGGGCCGGTCGTCGTCGAACCGGGACTACCGGGGCTGCCGCCGGGGTAGAGCGTGTGTCGCCGGACCTACCAGTTGGCCCAGCCGATGTTCCAGCCGCCGAGGCCGTTGTCGGGCGCGACGGTCTTCTCCTTGGTGTTCACGATCTTCACCACGTCGCCGACCAGCGAGTCGTTGAAGAACTTGCCCGCCACCGAGGTGTCGCTGCCGCCCTTCTCGTCGGCCATCGAGACGCAGCCGTGGCTCGCGTTGGACTTGCCGAAGGGGTTCGCCCAGTAGTTGCCGTGCACGAAGGTGCCGGAGGTGGTGAGCCGCATCGCGTGCGGGACGTCCTGGATGTCGTACTCGCCGCCGAGACCGACGGTCTGCGAGTTCATCCGGGTGACCTTCTCCTTGGACATGATCACCATGGTGCCGCCCCACGAGGGGGTCGCGTCGGCGCCGAGGGTGACCGGCACCGTGGTGCTCTTGCCGTCCCGGACGGTCGTCATCGTGTGGGCGGCCGCGTCGGCCGTCGAGACCTGGGAGCGGCCGATGGTGAACGGCTCGTCCTTGTCCACGTCGCCGTAGATGCCGGGGGCGACCTCGACGTTCTTCAGCCGGTAGTGGATGGTGACCTTCGTCCCCGGCTTCCAGTACTCGGCCGGGCGGAAGTCCAGCCGCTTGGTGCCGAACCAGTGGCCCTTCACCTCGGTGGCGGCGCCGTCGCTGGTCTCGAAGGTGATCCCCTTCGCCACGGCCTCCTTGTTCTTCACGTCCTTGTTGAAGACCACCGAGACGATCATGCCGACGCCGTAGGTGGCGTTGTCGGCGATGTTGTCGTTCGTGGAGATCGTCTTCGCCGGGGTCAGCGTGGTGAACGAGGTCGTCGACGCCGTCACCAGGCCCTCGGCGTCCTGGGCCTGCGCGCTCACCTTGTAGACCATGCCGACGGCCAGGGGCGCGCTGGGCTTCCAGCCGGAGCCGTCCGGCGTGATCGCCCCGGCGACCGGCTTGCCCTCCTTGTCGGTCACCTCGACGGTGGTGAGCTTGCCGCTCGCGACCGAGACGGCCAGCGCGTTGGTCGGCGAGACGTCCTGGGCACCGTCCTTCGGCTCGACGGTCAGCACCGCGGCCGAGGTCTTCGGCGCCGCCGAGCTCTGGCCGGGCGCCGGAGCGCCCCCACCGTTGGCACCCGCCGTGGCGGCCGCGTCACCCCCGCCGCTGCCCCCGTCACTGCCCTTGTCGTCCCCACATGCCGCGGTGAGCAGCAGTACCCCGCCCATCGCGAGCGCCACTGCGCCACGACGCATCCGACGGCTGGTGGTCCCTATCGCGGCGTCGTCCGCCAAAACCGGCTTCACGGTTTCTCCCCTCCCGGTGTCCATCCAGATGGACGCGTGTTCGCCCGGACGGGTTGCACCGGACCGGCGATCTTCCGCGCCGGTCTTCGGCGCGGCAAGCAGGATAGCTGGGCCGAATGAGTGAACCCCGGGGGGAGTGCGGTGAATCACAGGTGGAACAGCGGTGAAGACCGGCGGGAGGGTCACCGCCCCGCAGCCGGGACCAGGGGCCGGTGGCTCAGCGCTCGATCGCGCTGCCCGCGACCCACTGGGCCCAGGGCAGGTTCCAGCCGTTGAGCCCGTTGCTCGGCGGGACGGCGTCCCCGGTGGCCGCCCTCACCTCGATCACGTCCCCGGGGATGGTGTGCTCGAACAGCCAGCCCGCCGGGGTGTCCGTGCTCGTCCCGCCCTTGGCGTCGGCCAGGCCGATGCAGCCGTGGCTGGTGTTGGCCGTGCCGAACACCGCCGGGTCGGCCCAGTAGTTGCCGTGGATGAAGGTGCCGGAGGTGGTCAGCCGCATCGCGTGCGGGACGTCCTTGATGTCGTACTCGTCGCCCATCCCGACGGTCTGCGAGTTCATCCTGGTCGTGCGGTACTTCTCGGAGACCACCAGCACGCCCCGGTAGGTGGTGTGCTTCGGGTCCCCGCCGGACACCTTGAGCGTGCGCACCACCTTGCCGCCCGCCCCGGCCCGCACGGTCAGGGTGTGGGCGTCCAGGTCCACCGTGGAGACCTGGGCCCGGCCGACGGTGAACCGGACGTCCTTGGTCTGGGTGCCGAACGCGCCCGGCGCCCCCTGCACGTCCTTGAGCCGCAGCGCCACCGCGACCTTGGTGCCGGCCGCCCAGTAGGCCTTCGGCCGGACGTCCAGCCGCTGGGTGCCGAACCAGTGCGCGGCCAGCTCCACCGGCGGGTCGGCCGTCACCGTCACCGCCCGCTCGACGGCCGCCCGGTCGGTGATCGGGCGGCTGAAGCGCAGCGAGACGGGCATGCCGACGCCGACCGTGGAGCCGTCCTCCGGGGTGAAGAAGGCGACGAAGGTGTGCGCCCGGGCCACCGTCGAGAAGTCCGTGTGCTGGTTCGCCTTCTGGCCCTGGTCGTCCTCGGCCACCGAGTCCAGGGTGTACGCGGTGCCGAGCGGCAGCGGGCCGTTCGGCGCCCAGCTCGCACCGTCCGGGGAGAGCGTCCCGGCCACCTCGGTGCCCTTCGCGTCGGCCAGCCGGACGGAGACCAGCCGGCCCTGGGCCACCGAGACCCGGACCGCGCCGTCCGGCGGGACGTCCTCGGCGCCGTCGGCGGGCAGCGCGGTGATCGCCGCCCGGGAGGGGGCCGGCGGGGCCGCGTGCCCCGGGGCCGCCGCGTCCTGGGCCGGGCCAGCCGCCGGACCGCCCCCGCCGGCGCACCCCGTCAGCACCGCCAGGCTCCACCCCAGCGCCGCCGCACGGCGCGCCCACACCAGTACTCGGGGCCGCATTCCGGGGCCTCCCGCCGTTTCCGTCCGATACCCCGGACAACGAGGGCAATCCCGGCAGGACACGCGGACGGCCGGGTGAACCTCACTCCGGCGGCCCACCACCGGGCGGACGGCGACCCGGTGGTGGCCGCGGCGCGGGCCCGGGCGGCGTGCCCGAACCGCCCCCGCGGCGCGCGGCCCCCGGCCGCCATCCGCCGGTAAGCCACCGTTCAGCGGCTTCCGATCAGCAGGATCAGGGAAAGAGAAGGTGAACGGGGTCCGGGACACCCCGCCCAGGGAGGGTAGGGCCATGGCGTCAGGGCAGGAGCTGGAAGCCGGAGTGCGGCCGCGCGGCGGTACCGGCACCGAGCCACCGTGGCCCGGCAGCTGGCAGCCGCTCGGCGCCCGCTTCCGCACCGATGCCCAGGGTCGCCAGGGCACCAACTTCGCGCTCTGGGCGGCCGGCGCCGAGGCGGTCGACCTCTGCCTCTTCGACGAGGACGGCCAGGAGAGCAGACACCGCCTCACCGAGCAGAACTTCCAGACCTGGCACGGCTTCCTGCCCGGCGTCCGCCCGGGCACCCGGTACGGCTTCCGGGTCCACGGCCGCTGGGACCCGTGGACCGGCGCCCGGTGGAACCCGGCCAAGCTGCTGCTCGACCCGTACGCCCGGGCCGTCGACGGCTGTTACACCTCCCACGACGCGGTCTGCTCCGCCGTCCGCAACTGGCCCGAGGCCGACGTCGCCGACACCGTCCGGGACAACCGCGACTCGGCCCGCTACGTGCCCAGGTCCGTCGTGGTCCACGACGACGACGACTGGTACGACGACCACCGCCCGAAGACCCCCTGGGCCGAGACCGTGCTGTACGAGCTGCACGTGCGCGGCTTCACCATGCGCCACCCCGAGGTGCCGCCGGAGCTGCGCGGCACCTACGCGGGCCTCGCCCACCCCGCCGCGATCGCCCACCTCACCGGGCTCGGCGTCACCGCCGTCGAGCTGCTGCCGGTGCACCAGTACGCCAGCGAGGACCACCTCCAGGCCCGCGGCCTGGGCAACTACTGGGGGTACAACACCGTCGGCTTCTTCGCCCCGCACGCCGGCTACTCCTCCTCCGGCAGCCGCGGCGGCCAAGTGGGCGAGTTCAAGCGGATGGTGCGCGCGCTGCACGCCGCCGGCATCGAGGTCGTCCTCGACGTGGTCTACAACCACACCGCCGAGGGCGCCGAGCTGGGCCCCGCCCTCTCGCTGCGGGGCATCGACAACGCCGGGTACTACCGGCTGCCGCTGAACCGCCCGCGCGGCTACGCCGACTACACCGGCTGCGGCAACACCCTGGACACCCGGCGGCCGCAGGTGATCCGGCTGATCACCGACTCGCTGCGGTACTGGGTGACCGAGATGGGCGTGGACGGCTTCCGCTTCGACCTCGCCGCCGCGCTCGCCCGCGGCAGCGACGGCGTCGAGATGGACCACCCCTTCCTCGCCGCCGTCTCCCAGGACCCGGTGCTGAGCCGGGTCAAGCTGATCGCCGAGCCGTGGGACGTCGGCGCGGGCGGCTACCAGGTCGGCGGCTTCCCCCCGCTGTGGGCCGAGTGGAACGACAAGTACCGGGACACCGTGCGGGACTTCTGGCGCGGCGCCCGCCCGGACGTCCGCGAGCTCGGCTACCGGCTCTCCGGCTCCTCCGACCTCTACCAGCGCGGCGGCCGACGCCCCTACGCCTCGGTCAACTTCGTCACCGCGCACGACGGCTTCACCCTGCGCGACCTGGTCTCCTACGACCGCAAGCACAACGAGGCCAACGGCGAGGCCAACCGGGACGGCACCGACGACAACCGGTCCTGGAACCACGGCGCCGAGGGGGAGACCGCCGATCCGGCCGTCCACGCCCTGCGCCTGCGCCAGTTGCGCAACCTGATGGCCACCCTGCTGCTCTCCACCGGCGTCCCGATGATCACCGCCGGGGACGAGTTCGGCCGCACCCAGCGCGGCAACAACAACGCCTACTGCCAGGACAACGAGATCAGCTGGCTGGACTGGTCCCTGCTGGCGGACCGCGACTGGGCCGGGCTGCGCGACCTCACCGCCCGCCTCGTCCGCCTGCGCCGCGCCCACCCGGTGCTGCGGCAGCGGGCGTTCTTCTCCGGCCGGGCCGCCACCCCCGGCGGCCAGCCGGACCTGGCCTGGTTCACCCCGCGCGGCAAGGAGATGACCGAGGCCGACTGGTTCGCCCCCACGGCCTGCCTCGGGATGCTGCTCTCCGGCACCGCGATGTCCGAACGCGACCAGCACGGACGCCCGTTGCGCGACGACAGCTTCCTGCTGCTGCTCAACACCGGCCCCGACCCGGTGGCCTTCACGCTGCCCGGCGAACCCTGGGCCGCGCCGGACGCGCGGTACGAGACGGTGCTGGACACCGCGAGCGAGGAGAACGGCCCGCTCCCCTCCCCGGACACCGCCCTGCTCGGCGGGCACTCGCTGCGCCTGCTGCGCGCACCCGCCCCTCGCTGACCCCCGCACCCCACGCGTCCCGGCCACCGGTGGCCGGTTCTCGACGACAGGTGCGAAAAACCTGATGAGAAATGACGCGGGCCCGACCTACGCTCACGGCGATGGCCGAGAACCAAGCCCCCGCCCCCACGTCCGCCCGCCGGTCGACGGTCCGCTCGCTGCTGCGCCTGTGGCCCTACGCCCGCGTGATCCGCTGGCGGCTGACCGCCTCGGTCGCCGCCGCGCTGTTCGCCGCGCTCAGCGTGCTGCTCGTCCCGATCGTTCTCGGCCGAATCGTCGACGGACCGATCACCGACCACGACGTCGGCGCGCTCTGGCCGCTGATCGGCCTGCTCCTGGCGCTCGGGCTCTTCGAGGCGGCCCTGTTCTACGCCCGCCGCGTCATCCTCGCCAAACCCCTGGCCGGGGTGGAGACGGCGATGCGCGGCGACCTCTTCGCCCGGCTGCAGCGGCTGCCGATCTCCTTCCACGACCGCTGGGGCTCCGGCCAGCTGCTCTCCCGGGCGACCTCCGACATGTACACCATGCGGCTGTTCCTGGCCTTCCCGCTGGTCTTCCTGATCGTCAACACCGCGACCTTCCTCGCGGGCACCGCCCTGATGTTCACCCAGGACTGGCGGCTGGCCCTGATCGTCCTGGCGCCCGCCGTCCCGCTGATGGTGCTGACCCGGCGGTTCGAGGCCGGCTACTCCGGCGCCGCCCGGCTCGCCCAGGACCAGAACGGCGACCTCGCCACCGTGATCGAGGAGTCCATCCTCGGCATCCGCATCCTCAAGGCCTTCGGCCGCCACCGGTCGATGGCCGACCGCTTCCGGGCCCGGACGCGCGACCTGCGCCGGACCGAGCTGCGCAAGGCCGGCCTGCTCGCCAACCTCTGGGCGGTCATCGTCGGCCTGCCCGAGGTGGCGCTCGGCTGCGCCCTCGCGGTCGGCTGCTACCTGGTCGCGCACGACGAGCTGAGCACCGGCACCCTGGTCGCCTTCCTCTCCACCGCGCTCGCGCTGCGCTGGCCGGTCGAGTCGCTGGGCTGGCTGCTCGCCTACGCCAACGAGGCCGCCACCGCCGCCGACCGCTTCTTCGAGGTGCTGGACGAGCCGCTGCCGGACGACGACACCGAGCCGGCCCCGGCCGACGCCGCCGACACCACGGCCACCGCCACGACGCCGGGCGCCGCCCCCGACGGCATCCGGCTCACCGGCGTCCGCTTCCGCTACCCGGACGCCCCGCCCGACACCCCCGACCTGCTCCGGGGCATCGACCTGCACATCCGCAGCGGCGAGACGATGGCCCTGGTCGGTGCCACCGGCAGCGGCAAGACCACACTCACCGCGCTGCTCCCCCGGCTGTACGACGCCACCGCCGGCACCATCACGCTGGACGGCCGCCCGATCCGCGAGCTGTCCCGCGAGCGGCTGCGCGAGCTGGTCTCGGTCGCCTTCGAGGAGCCGACCCTGTTCTCCGCCACCGTCCGGGAGAACGTGCTGATGGGCGCGCCCGGCGCCGGCCCCGAGCAGCTCGCCGCAGCGCTGGCCACCGCCCAGGCCGGCTTCGTCGAGAAGCTGCCCGACGGCGCCGGGACGGAGGTCGGCGAGCAGGGCCTCAGCCTCTCCGGCGGCCAGCGCCAGCGGCTGGCGCTGGCCCGCGCGGTGGTCGGCGCCCCGGCCTTCCTCGTCCTGGACGACCCGCTCTCCGCGCTGGACGTGCACACCGAGGCGCTCGTCGAGCGGGCCCTGCGGCAGGTGCTCGGCTCCACCACCGCGCTGGTGGTGGCCCACCGGCCGAGCACCGTGCTGCTCGCCGACCGGGTCGCGGTGCTCTCGGACGGCCGGATCGAGGCCGTCGGCACCCACCAGGAGCTGCTGCGCAGCTCGGCTCGCTACCGCGAACTGATGTCGGGCGACGCCGCCCTGGTACCGGAGAGGGGCGCCGCCCGATGACCACCACGCTCGAACCCGCCGAGAAGTCGGCGAAGTCCACGGAGGCGGCGAAGGCCGCGCCGGAGGAGGAGCTGCCCGCGCCCCCGGCCGACGAGGAGGACATCCCCGTCCCGCCCGGCGCGCCCCGGGCGCTGCTGCGCGCGCTGCTCGGCCCGCACCGGGCCCGGATCACCGTCGCGATGGTGGTGATCCTGCTCCAGCAGGCGGCGCTGCAGTCCGGTCCGCTGCTCGTGGCGATCGCCATGGACCGGGGCATCCCGGCACTGCGCGACCACGACGCCGGCCCGCTGGTCGCGGTGATCACCGCCTACCTCTCCTGCGCGCTGATCAGCACCGTGCTGCAGTGGGCGTTCATCAAGATCAGCGCCCGGATCAACCAGGACATCCTGCTGGAGCTGCGCGGCCGGATCTTCCGGCACGCCCAGCGACTCAGCCTGGACTTCCACGAGCGGTACACCTCGGGCCGGATCATCTCCCGCGCCACCTCCGACGTGGACGCGCTGCGCGAGCTGCTCTCCGAGGGCCTCCAGGAGCTGCTGACCGTCTTCCTCTCGGTCCTCTACATCTCGGTGCTGCTGCTGGTGATGGACTGGCGGCTCGGCCTGGTCTCGCTGGCCTCGTTCGTCCCGCTGTTCCTGATCGCCCGCTCGTTCCGGAGCCGCTCGCGCCGGGTCTACCGCCGCTCGCGCACCTCGGCCGCCTCGCTGATCGTGCGCTTCACCGAGACCATGAACGGCATCCGCCCCGTCCAGGCCTTCCGCCGCGAGCGGGCCAACGACGCCGCGTTCTCCGTGGTCAACCGGCAGTCGGCCGCCGCCACGGCGGACGGCCTGCTGGAGATCGCCCGCTACGTCGGCCTCTCCCGCGCCACCGCGAACGTCTGGAGCGCCGGTGTGGTGCTGCTCGGCGCCTTCCTGGTCACCGACGGCGCGGTGGAGCTCGGTGTGCTCACCGGTTTCGTGCTCTACCTGCGCCGCCTGTTCGACCCGATCGACCAGCTCGCGATGTTCCTGAACAGCTACCAGTCGGCCGCCGCCGCACTGGAGAAGATCGCCGGCCTGCTCGCCCACGAGCCGACCGTCGCGGAGCCCGCCGAGCCGAAGGAGCTCCCGGCCCAGCGGTCCACCGCCGCGGCCAAGGGGCGCGAGGTGCACTTCGAGAAGACCGCCTTCGGCTACCGCTCCGGCAAGGAGGTGCTGCCCGCCTTCGACCTGGTGCTGCCGGCCGGCCAGACCGTGGCCGTGGTCGGGGCGACCGGCGCGGGCAAGTCGACGGTCGCCAAGCTGCTGGCCCGCTTCTACGACCCGACCGACGGCCGGATCAGCCTCGACGGGGTGGACCTGCGCGACCTCGCCACGCCGGAACTGCGGCGCGGGGTGGTCATGGTGACGCAGGAGTCGTTCCTGTTCTCCGGCACCGTCGCCGAGAACATCGCGATCGGCCGTCCCGGTGCCTCCCGCGCGGAGGTCGAGCAGGCCGCCCGGGACATCGGCGCGTACGAGTTCGTCGCCGCGCTGCCGGAGGGCTTCGACACCGACGTGCGCAAGCGCGGCGGCCGGATCTCGGCCGGCCAGCGCCAGCTGGTCGCCTTCGCCCGGGCCCTGCTGGCCGACCCGGCGGTGCTGATCCTGGACGAGGCGACCAGCTCGCTGGACGTGCCCGGCGAGCAGGCCGTCCAGCGCGCGATGCGCACCGTGCTGGCCGGGCGGACGGCCGTGATCATCGCCCACCGGCTCTCCACCGTCGAGATCGCCGACCGCGTCCTGGTGATGGACCAGGGCCGGATCGTCGAGGACGGCACCCCGCAGGAGCTGATCGACGGCTCCGGCCGCTTCGCCGAGCTGCATCAGGCCTGGCGGGACAGCCTGGTCTGACCGCGCGGCGTGGGTAATAGCCTCTAGGCCCTTTCATCCATTACCGAAAGGGCCTAGAGTCGTTCCCGGGACCGACCGGGCCACACCGGCCCGCACCGGTCCGCAGGCCGACGACCTAGGGAGCGGACGTGACCGACCGGACGCACTGGCAGGACTGGCAGCGCAGCTGGGACCGCCAGCAGGAGTGGTACCTGCCCGACCGCGAGGAGCGGTTCCGGGCCATGCTGGACGTCGTCGAGGCGGTCGCCGGCCCCGAGCCGCGCGTCCTCGACCTGGCCTGCGGCACCGGCAGCATCAGCGAACGACTGCTCGCCCGGCTGCCCGGCGCGGTCAGTGTCGGCGTCGACCAGGACCCGGCGCTGATGGCCATCGCCCGCGGCGTCTTCGCCGGCGAGCCCCGGTTCACCCTGGTGACCGCCGACCTCAAGGACCCGGACTGGGCCACCCGGCTCCCGCCCGGGCCGTTCGACGCCGTGGTGACCGCCACCGCCCTGCACTGGCTGCCCACCGACGACCTCGTCCGGCTGTACGGGGACCTCGCCGGGCTGGTCCGCCCCGGGGGCGTCTTCCTCAACGCCGACCACACCCCCGAGTCGACGATCCCGCTGCTCACCGCGGCCGACGAGGCCTTCCAGCAGCGGCGCCAGGAACGCGAGCGGGCCGACGGCGTGCTCGACTGGGCCGGCTGGTGGGCGGCGGCCGCGGCCGACCCGCTGCTCGCCGAGGAGGTCGCCGCCCGCGACGCGCTCTACGGCTCGCACGCCCAGGGCGCCGTGCACCCCGCCGACTGGCACACCGCCCGGCTCGTCGAGACCGGGTTCCGCGAGGCCGGGGTGGCCTGGCGCTCCGTCACCGACTCCCTGGTCGCCGCGGTCCGCTAGGCCCCGCCCGGCCGGGCGGGGTGGGGAGAGCCGGACCGACCGGCTCTCCCCACCCGTTCAGCGCAGCAGCCCCGCGTCCATTCCGGTGGATTCCGGCGGCAGCGCCACCAGGCCCAGCTCGGCCGGCGAGGCCAGCCGCGGATGGGCCGGCAGCACCCGGACGGTGTAGCCGAACGGGCCCGTCCGGCAGAGCTCCAGCGAGCCCTCGTAGCGGGTGCGCCCGTCGAGGTCCGGCCCGCCGACCGGCTTGAGGGCGAGCAGGCAGGCGTCCGAGATGCCGTCCGACTCGTCCACCCGGCCGGAGACCACCTGCACCTCCACGTCACCGGGCTCCAGCGCGCCGAGCGCGACCTGCACCCGCAGGGCCAGCGAGCTGCCCAGCTCCTGCGCCTCGTCCGGGCACTCCGCCTCGACGTGCTCGACCCGGACGGCCGGCCAGGCCTCCCGGACCTTGGCCTTCCAGCCGGCCAGCTCGCGGGCCCCCGCGTACGGGCCGGTCACCGGCCCGCCGGGCACCGCCGCCGCCAGCTCCCGCTGGGCCAGCGCCGCCGGGGTGTACAGCCGCTCGACGTACTCACGGACCATCCGCCCCGCCAGCACCTTGGGCCCGAGGGTGACCAGGGTGTGCCGGACCATGGCGATCCAGCGGTGCGGCAGCCCGTCCGCGCCCCGGTCGTAGAACCGGGCGGCCACCTGGTGCTCGATCAGGTCGTACAGGGCGGCGGCCTCGATGTCGTCCCGCCGCTCGGCCTCGCCGCTCTCCGGGTCGAGGACGCCGGCGCTCTCGTCGGCGGTGGGGATCGCCCAGCCGTTCTGGCCGTCGTACCACTCGTCCCACCAGCCGTCCAGGACGGACAGGTTGAGGCAGCCGTTCAGCGCGGCCTTCATCCCCGAGGTGCCGCAGGCCTCCAGCGGGCGCAGCGGGTTGTTCAGCCAGACGTCGCACCCCGGGTAGAGGTGGCGGGCCATCGCCATGTCGTAGTCCGGCAGGAAGACGATCCGGTGCCGGACGGCCGGGTCGTCGGCGAAGGCGACCATCTGCTGGATCAGCCGCTTGCCGCCGTCGTCGGCCGGGTGGGCCTTGCCGGCGACCACGATCTGCACCGGCCTGGTCGGGCTCAGCAGCAGGGCGCGCAGCCGCTCCTGGTCGCGCAGCATCAGGGTGAGCCGCTTGTAGGAGGGCACCCGGCGGGCGAACCCGATGGTGAGCACGTCCGGGTCGAGCACCGAGGAGACCCAGCCGAGCTCGGCCTCGCCGGCGCCGCGCTGGCGCCAGGAGGCGCGCAGCCGGTGGCGGGCCTCGTCGACGAGCTGGGCGCGCAGGCCGCGGCGCAGCTCCCAGATCTCGCTGTTGCCGATCCGCTCCAGGCCCGTCCAGCGCTTGGCGTCCCCGGTGGTCATGGCGTCCTCGGCGCGGTCGGCGCCGATCTCGGCGGCGCCGAGCCGGACGACCGCCGGGTCGATCCAGGTCGCCGCGTGGACGCCGTTGGTGACCGAGGTGATCGGGACGTCCGCGGCGTCGAATCCCGGCCAGAGTCCGTTGAACATGGACCGGCTGACCTCGCCGTGCAGGGTCGAGACGCCGTTGGCGCGCTGGGCGAGCCGCAGGCCCATCGCCGCCATGTTGAACAGCTTCGGGTCCCCGCCGCGCCAGGTCTCGGCGCCGAGCGCGAGCACCTGGTCGGCCGGGACGCCGGGCAGTGCCGCGTCGCCGCCGAAGTGGCGGGCGACCAGGTCCCGGTCGAAGCGGTCGATGCCGGCCGGGACGGGCGTGTGGGTGGTGAACAGGGTGCCGGCCCGGACGGCCTCCAGGGCGGCGGCGAAGTCCAGACCGGGCTCGGCCGGACCGTCGGTGATCAGCTCGCGGATCCGCTCGATCCCGAGGAAGCCGGCGTGGCCCTCGTTGGTGTGGAAGACCTCGGGCGCGGGGTGGCCGGTGAGCCGGCAGTAGGCGCGCACCGCACGGACGCCGCCGATGCCGAGCAGCATCTCCTGGAGCAGCCGGTGCTCGCTGCCGCCGCCGTACAGGCGGTCGGTGACGTCGCGCTCGGCGGCCGAGTTGGCCTCGATGTCGGAGTCGAGCAGCAGCAGCGGCACCCGCCCGACCTGGGCCCGCCAGACGTGCGCGGCGAGGGTGCGGCCGCCGGGCAGCGCGAGGTCGATCCGGCAGGGGGTGCCGTCACTCTCCCGGAGCAGCGTGACGGCGAGTTCGTCCGGGTCGAGGAGCGGGTAGCGCTCCTGCTGCCAGCCGTCCCGGTTGAGGGACTGCCGGAAGTAGCCGTGCCGGTAGAACAGCCCGACGCCGATGATCGGCACGCCGAGGTCGCTGGCCGCCTTGAGGTGGTCGCCGGCCAGGATGCCGAGGCCGCCGGAGTACTGGGGCAGCGCCGCGGCGATGCCGTACTCGGGCGAGAAGTAGGCGATGGCGGTGGGCTGCGCGGCATCGGCGACCGGTTGGTCGAGGCCGTGCTGGGCGGCCTGGTACCAGCGCGGTCCGGCCAGGTACTCCCGCAGGTCGTCGGCGAGGTCGCCGAGTCTGCGCAGGAACCGGCGGTCGGTGGCCAGCGCGGCGAGCCGCGCGGCCGGGACCTCGCCCAGCAGGCGCACCGGGTCCTCCCCCGTGGCCGCCCAGACCTCCGGGTCCACGGACCGGAAGAGGTCCCTGGTCTCGGGGTGCCAGGACCAGCGCAGGTTGAGGGCCAGCTCGTGCAACGGCTGGAGTTGTTCGGGCAGGACAGTGCGGACGGTGAATCTGCGGATTGCCTTCACGGCGTGAAGCGTAGCCCCGGCGGCTGTCATGAGGGTGCGTCAAGTGGGCTATTGAGCCTCCGTTCGGGCTATTGATGAGATCGCATTCGGCGCATTGGGCTGCACAGGGGGCGCGCGCGGCGCACGTTCCGTCGGATCGCGCTACCAATGCGTGAACATTGCGGAACAGATCCATTTCCACCGGCGGAGCCGCCCCGGACAAAGCCCGAAACTACTGTCGTACCGCTGCAAAAGTCCGGTCGCCGGTGCGACTATGAACCAAGGTCGTGGATGCTGCGGGGAGTGCGGCGACGGGTGGCGCCCTCCTTGAAGCAGCACGTCCGAATCCTTTTCGCGTTGATCGATTCCCAACCTCCTTAGCCCATTCGGCGCTCACCGCGCGCCGCCGCGTGTCCTGGGACTCGGCCTGCTCGTTCACGGGTGGGTTGGGTCGCCCAGGGGCGTGCCCCGAGAGGCGTGCGCCGGGACGCGCGCGGGCTCTCGGGCGCCCCGCCAGGGGCTCGGCGGGAGCGGGGCAGGTTGCCGGGGACGGCGGCGCGGGCAGGCTTCCGGTCGCACGTCCTCCCCACCCAGCAGTCCTCCCGGTACTCCCCCCGGCCGGCCCGGCCCGCGGGAGCTGCCGCCGATCTCGGGCAGGAGTTTGGCATGCACGGCGACACGCGGGACCAGTCCACACCGGTGGCCGAAAGCCACGACGCAGCGGTCGCGGAATCCGCCGGACGGATGGATTCTGACACTCGGACAGACGCGGCGATGCCGGGACCCCGGGGCGCCGCGGCCGACCGTCCGGAGCAGCCGTCCGAACCGGCCCGACAACCCGGGACCGAGGAGAGCCGGCCGGCGGCACCCCGCAGGCGCACCACCACGCGCCGCACCGCCGCCACCGGCGCCGAGGTCACCACCGCCGGCACCGGGACGATCGCCGGCTCCGGAACGGGCGCCGCCGCGAAGGCTGGCCCGGCGCCCCGGCGGGCACCCGCCCGCACCACGGCCGCCGGCGGGTCCGCGACCGGACCCGCCGCCAAGCCGGCCGCCAAGACCGCCGCCAAGACCCCAGCCCGCAAGCCAGCCGCCCGCAAGACGACAGAGAGCGACACCGTGATCGGCCGCATCCCCGTCCTGGACGTCAGCCCCCTCGTCGACGCCGGCCGTCGCCCGGCCAAGGCGGTGGTCGGCGAGACCTTCGCGGTCACCGCCACCGTGTTCCGCGAGGGCCACGACGCGGTGAACGCCAACGTCGTCCTGCGCGACCCGCGCGGCCGCAGCGGCCCGTGGACGCCGATGCGCGAACTCGCCGAGGGCACCGACCGCTGGGGCGCGCAGGTCACCCCGACCGCGCCCGGCCGCTGGTCCTACCTGGTGGAGGCGTGGAGCGACCCGCTGGCCACCTGGCGCAAGGTGGCCGCGGTGAAGCTGCCCGCCGGGATCGACACCGCGCTGGTGCTGGAGGAGGGCGCGCTGCTGCTGGAGCGGGCCGCAGGCGGCGTGCCGAAGAAGGAGGGCCGGGCGCACATCCTGGCCGCGGTGGACGCCCTGCGCGACGCCGGTCTGCCGCCGCTGTCCCGGCTGGCCGCGGCGCTCGCCCCCGAGGTGCTCGACCTGCTGGCCCGCTACCCGCTGCGCGAACTGGTGAGCGCCTCCCGCCCGCTGCCGCTCCAGGTGGACCGCGAGCGCGCGCTGTACGGCTCCTGGTACGAGTTCTTCCCCCGCTCGGAGGGCGCGGTGGTCGACCCCTCCGGCGTCGAGCCGCCGCGCTCGGGCACCCTGCGCACCGCCGCCGAGCGGCTGCCCGCCGTCGCCGCGATGGGCTTCGACGTGGTCTACCTGCCGCCGGTCCACCCGATCGGGCGAGCCTTCCGCAAGGGGCCGGACAACAGCCTGACGGCCGGTCCGCACGACGTCGGCTCACCCTGGGCGATCGGCTCGCCGGAGGGCGGCCACGACGCCGTCCACCCGGACCTCGGCACCATCGAGGACTTCGACCACTTCGTCGCCGAGGCGGCGGCGCTGCACCTGGAGGTGGCCCTGGACTTCGCACTGCAGTGCTCGCCGGACCACCCCTGGGTCAACAAGCACCCGGAGTGGTTCAGCCACCGCGCCGACGGCACCATCGCCTATGCCGAAAACCCCCCGAAGAAGTACCAGGACATTTATCCGATCAACTTCGATCAGGACATGGACGGAATCGTCAAGGAAACCCTCCGGGTCCTGCGGTTCTGGATGAGCCACGGCGTGCGGATCTTCCGGGTCGACAACCCGCACACCAAGCCGGTGCTGTTCTGGGAGAAGGTGCTCGCCGACATCGCCCGCACCGATCCGGACGTGATCTTCCTGGCCGAGGCCTTCACCCGGCCGGCGATGATGCACACCCTCGGGAAGATCGGCTTCCACCAGTCGTACACGTACTTCACCTGGCGCACCACCAAACAGGAGCTCACCGAATACCTCACCGAGCTCGCCGGCGACGCCGCCTCCTACATGCGGCCCAACTTCTTCGCCAACACCCCGGACATCCTGCACGAGTACCTGCAGACCGGCGGCCGGGCGGCGTTCGCGATCCGTGCCGTACTGGCCGCCACCCTCTCCCCCAGCTACGGCGTCTACGCCGGCTTCGAGCTGTACGAGAACGAGCCGGCCCACCCGGGCTCGGAGGAGTACCTGCACTCCGAGAAGTACGAACTGCGACCCCGTGACTGGACCCGCGCCGACTCCCTGGCCCCGCTGCTCACCGTGCTGAACCGGCTGCGCCGCCGGCACCCCTCGCTCCAGCAGCTGCGCGGCCTGCGCTTCCACCCGACCGACAACGACCAGGTACTCGCCTTCTCCAAGACCGCCACCACGACCGAGGGCCTGACCGACCACGTCATCACGGTCGTCAACCTCGACCCGCACCACGCCCAGGAGGCCACCGTCACCCTCGACGGGGACGGCCCGTTCGCGGTGCACGACGAGCTCACCGGCGCCGCCTACACCTGGGGCCGGCACAACTACGTCCGGCTCGATCCCTCAGCCGAGCCGGCTCACCTCCTCACGGTTCGGAGGAACCCAGCGTGACAGTGAACGAGCCCGTCCCCGACACCTTCCCCGAGACCTCGAAGAAGAACCTGGACCCCGAGTGGTTCAAACGTGCGGTCTTCTACGAGGTGCTGGTGCGGTCCTTCCAGGACAGCAACGGCGACGGGATCGGGGACCTCAGGGGGCTCACGTCCAAGCTCGACTACCTCCAGTGGCTCGGGGTCGACTGCCTCTGGCTGCCGCCGTTCTTCGCCTCGCCGCTGCGCGACGGCGGGTACGACGTCGCGGACTACAAGTCGGTCCTGCCGGAGTTCGGCGACCTCGCCGACTTCATGGAGTTCGTCGACGCCGCGCACCTGCGCGGCATGCGCGTGGTCATCGACTTCGTGATGAACCACACCAGCGACCAGCACCCCTGGTTCCAGGCCTCCCGGGAGGACCCGGACGGCCCGTACGGCGACTTCTACATGTGGGCCGACGACGACAAGCAGTACCCGGACGCCCGGATCATCTTCGTCGACACCGAGACCTCCAACTGGACCTACGACCCGGTTCGCAAGCAGTACTTCTGGCACCGGTTCTTCTCCCACCAGCCGGACCTCAACTACGACAACCCCCGCGTCCAGGACGAGATGATCGCCGGGCTGCGGTTCTGGCTCGACCTCGGCATCGACGGCTTCCGGCTGGACGCCGTGCCGTACCTGTTCGCCCGCGAGGGCACCAACTGCGAGAACCTGCCGGAGACGCACGAGTTCCTCCAGCGGGTCCGCAAGGAGATCGACGCCGACTACCCCGACACCGTGCTGCTCGCCGAGGCCAACCAGTGGCCGGAGGACGTCGTCGACTACTTCGGCGACTTCGCCTCCGGCGGCGACGAGTGCCACATGGCGTTCCACTTCCCGGTGATGCCGCGCATCTTCATGGCGGTCCGCCGGGAGTCCCGCTACCCGGTGTCGGAGATCCTCGCCAAGACCCCGCGCATCCCGCACGGCTGCCAGTGGGGCATCTTCCTGCGCAACCACGACGAGCTGACCCTGGAGATGGTCACCGACGAGGAGCGCGACTACATGTACGCGGAGTACGCCAAGGACCCCCGGATGCGCGCCAACGTGGGCATCCGCCGCCGGCTCGCCCCGCTGCTGGAGAACGACCGCAACCAGATCGAACTGTTCACCGCCCTGCTGCTCTCCCTGCCGGGCTCCCCGGTGCTCTACTACGGGGACGAGATCGGCATGGGCGACAACATCTGGCTGGGCGACCGGGACGGCGTGCGCACGCCGATGCAGTGGACCCCGGACCGCAACGCGGGTTTCTCGTCCGCCGACCCGGGCAGGCTCAGTCTGCCGCCCATCATGGATCCGGTGTACGGCTACCAGGTGACCAACGTCGAGGCGCAGCAGAGCAGTTCGAGTTCACTGCTGCACTGGACGCGTCGCATGATCGAGATCCGCAAGCTCAACTCGGCGTTCGGCCTCGGCACCTACACCGAGCTGCCCTCCAGCAATCCCGCGGTCCTGGCCTTCGTGCGGGAACACGAGGGCGACCTGGTCATGTGCGTGAACAACTTCTCGCGGTTCGCGCAGCCGACCGAACTCGACCTGCGGCAGTTCGGAGGGCGGTACCCGGTCGAGCTGATCGGCGGGGTGCGCTTCCCCTCGATCGGCGAGTGGCCGTACCTGCTCACCCTCGCCGGGCACGGCTTCTACTGGTTCCAGCTCCGGCAGCCCCCGCGCCTCAGCAGCGCCAGGCGATCGAAGTAACGATCCGTCAGGAGCACCCGTTCCACCAAACCCTCCGGGGGCGCGAGAGTTGAACACCCCGCGCCCCCGGAGGTCTCTGCACCACCGCGTACGGAGAACAGCCCAACGGCCACTTACACGAAGGCGTGACACCTGAGCACCGCTCGCGTGCCGTCGCCGCCGCGCCGCCGAAATCCGGAAGACTGACGGACCCGGCCAGACCCGTCGGGCAGTCCGCCCGCTTCCGGGGAAAGGGAGTCATGTCCGAAACCTCCCGTTCTCAAGCCGATCTGCACCGCGACACCCCCACCGGCCCCGCGCCGGTGGGCTCCCGCGGCGCCGCGGCCCGGAGAACCGCTCTGGGGGTCAGCGAACTCGTCCAGGCGGCCCTGCCCCTGATCGCCGAGTGGCTCCCCACCCAGCGCTGGTACGCCGGCAAGGGACGGCCCATCACCGGCCTCACCCCCGTGGTCGGCACCCCGCTCCAGGTCGGCGATCCGGCCCTGCTGCACCTGCTGCTGCGGGTCGAGCACGCCACCACCGCGGGCGCACCGCACGGGGACATCTACCAGCTGCTGCTCGGCATCCGCTCCGCGGGGACGGCCGACATCGAGCCGAGCGCCGTCCTCGGCCGGCTCAACCAGGGCCCGTACGACGGCGCGGCGCTCTACGACGCGGTGCACGATCCCGAGCTGACCGGGCGGCTGCTGGAGCACCTGGCCACCGGCGACCGGTTCGGCTCGCTGTCGTTCCGCCGCACCCCCGGCTCCGGGCTGCCCACCAACCTGCCCGGTCGCGCCTCCACCGCGGAGCAGTCCAACAGCTCGGTCATCTACGGCACCGCGTACATCCTCAAGCTCTTCCGCCGCATCCACCCCGGCACCAACCCCGACCTGGAGCTGTCGCTGGCGCTCTCGCGGGCCGGCTCCACCCGGATCCCCCGGGTCGCGGCCTGGTTCGAGAGCCGGCTGGAGCGCGCGGAACCGGCCACTCTCGGCCTGCTCCAGCGCTACCTGCCGGAGGCCGAGGACGGCTGGGAGCTGGCCCTGGACCAGGTCGGGCGGCTCAAGGGCGACCCGTCCCCCGGCAACTTCGCGATCGAGGCGCACCGGCTCGGCCGGGCCACCGCCGAGGTCCACCGGGTCCTGGCGCGCTCGATGCCGGTCGCCCGGCTGGACCGCACCCAGACCCGGCAGCTGGCGACCGCGATGGCCGACCGGCTGGACAGCGCGGTGGCCGCCGTGCCCGGGCTGCTCCGCTACCGGTCCGCCCTGCGCGCCGCCTTCCAGCAGCTCGCCGACGCCCACCCGGACGGCATGCCGGTCCAGCGGATCCACGGCGACCTCCACCTCGGACAGGCCATGCGGACCCCGCACGGCTGGGTGCTGCTGGACTTCGAGGGCGAGCCGGCCAAGTCCGTCGCCGAGCGGCGCGAACCGCAGACCGCGCTGCGCGACGTCGCCGCGATGCTCCGCTCCTTCGACTACGCGGCCGCCCACCTGCTGGCCGGCGCGCCGCCCGACCCGGAGCTGGCCCACCTCGCCGCCGCCTGGGCCCAGCGCAACCGCACCGCCTTCTGCGCCGGCTACACCGCCGGCGGCGGCACCGACCCGGCCGCCTCGCCCGAGCTGATGCGCGCCCTGGAGATCGACAAGGCGGTGTACGAGGTGGTCTACGAGGCCCGCCACCGGCCCGGCTGGCTGCCGATCCCGCTGGCCGCGATCAACCGGCTGGCCCTGACCGTCTGAGGGCCCCGCCAGACCGGCTCCGCACCCGCACCCGCCACCGCCCCCGCCACCGAGAACGCCCGCCACCGACGCCCCCGGCCACCCCGATTCCGCAGGAGGACCACGCCGTGACGCCGCTCGACCCGCCCGGCCGCACCCCCCGTACCGTGCCTGCCACCTTCCTGGCGGGCCCGGACTCCGCCCAGCGCGAGCCCTCGGCGGCCCGGCGGGCCGAACCGCGCCGCCCGGCGCCCGACGGCGGCCCGGACGGTGCCGCCGCCCGCGCGGCCACGAACGCGGCCACGGACCCGGCCCGCAACACCGCCGGCCACGCGGCCGGAGACGCCGCGGGGAGCGCCCCTGACGGAACCCCCGCCGCCCCTGCCGCCCCCATCGCCCCCGTCGCCACCCCGGAGGGCCTCCCCGACGGACCGGCCGGCCCGCCCGGGGCGCTGCGGCTGCCCGAGGCACCGCTGCCGCCGAGCGAGGTGGACCGGCTGGTCGGCGGCATGCACCACGACCCGCACGGCCTGCTCGGCGCCCACCCGGTGCACGGCGGCACCGCGATCCGGGTGCTGCGCCCGTTCGCCGAGCGGGTGGTGGTGGAGACCGCGCACGGCCCCGCCGAACTCACCCACCAGCAGAACGGCCTCTTCACCGGCCTGCTGGCCGGCACCGAGGTGCCCGACTACCGGCTGCTGGTCAGCTACCCCGGCAGCGAGCCGCTCAGCCAGCACGACGGCTACCGCATCGCGCCCACCCTCGGCGAGCTGGACCTGCACCTGATCTCCGAGGGCCGGCACGAGCAGCTCTGGCGGGCCCTCGGCTCGCACGTGCGCACCGTCGGCGGGGTGCCCGGCACCGCCTTCGCGGTCTGGGCGCCGAACGCGGCGGGCGTCCGGCTGATCGGGGACTTCAACCACTGGGACGGCACCGCGCACCCGATGCGCTCGCTCGGCTCCTCCGGCGTCTGGGAGCTGTTCGTCCCGGGCCTGGCCGAGGGCACCCAGTACAAGTACGAGATCCACACCCGGCAGGGCTGGGTGCTCGACAAGGCCGACCCGCTGGCCCGGGCCGCGCAGTGCCCGCCGGGCACCGCCTCGGTCGTCACCTCCTCCTCCTACCGCTGGCAGGACGACGAGTGGATGGAGCGCCGGGCCCGCGCCGCGCACCACCGGGCGCCGATGTCGGTCTACGAGCTGCACCTGCCGTCCTGGCGGCCCGACCTCACCAGCTACCGGGCGATCGCCGAGGAACTGCCCGGCTACCTCAAGGAGTTGAACTTCACCCACGTGGAGTTCATGCCGGTGATGGAACACCCCTTCGGCGGCTCCTGGGGCTACCAGGTCTCCGGCTACTACGCCCCCACCGCCCGGCTCGGCAGCCCCGACGACTTCCGCCACCTGGTCGACACCCTGCACCGGCACGGCATCGGCGTGATCGTCGACTGGGTTCCCGCGCACTTCCCCAAGGACGACTTCGCCCTCGCCCGCTTCGACGGCGAGCCGCTGTACGAGCCGGCCGACCCGCTGCGCGCGGAGCACCCCGACTGGGGCACCCTGGAGTTCGACTACGGCCGCACCGAGGTGCGCAACTTCCTGGTCGCCAACGCGGTGTACTGGTGCGAGGAGTTCCACATCGACGGCCTGCGGGTGGACGCCGTCGCCTCGATGCTCTACCTCGACTACTCCCGCGAGGGCGGCGCCTGGACGCCCAACCAGTACGGCGGCCGGGAGAACCTGGACGCGGCCGCCTTCCTCCAGGAGATGAACGCCACCGTCTACCGGCGCTGCCCCGGCGTGCTCACCATCGCCGAGGAGTCGACCGCCTGGGAGGGCGTCACCCGGCCCACCGACAGCGGCGGCCTGGGCTTCGGCCTGAAGTGGAACATGGGCTGGATGCACGACTCGCTGGTCTACATGTCCAAGGAGCCGGTGCACCGCAAGTACCACCACAACGAGATCACCTTCTCGATGGTGTACGCCTACTCCGAGAACTACGTGCTGCCGATCTCGCACGACGAGGTGGTGCACGGCAAGCAGGCGCTGGTCTCCAAGATGCCCGGCGACTGGTGGCAGCAGCGCGCCAACCAGCGCGCCTACCTGGGCTTCATGTGGGCCCACCCGGGCAAGCAACTCCTCTTCATGGGGCAGGAGTTCGCCCAGGGGTCGGAGTGGGACCACGAGCAGGGCCCGCAGTGGTGGGTGCTCGACGAGCAGTCCTGGCCGGCCGCCGGGGAGCACCTCGGGATGCGCCGGCTGGTCCGCGACCTCAACCGCCGCTACCTCGACGCCCCGGCGCTCTGGGAGCAGGACACCACGCCGGACGGCTTCCGCTGGCTGGACGGCGGCGCGGCCGAGGACAACCTGCTCTCCTTCGTCCGGTACGCCGCCGACGGCTCCCCGCTCGTCGCGGTCTGCAACTTCTCCCCCGTCGTGCGGCACGGCCACCGGGTCGGCCTGCCCGCCCTCGACGGCCGCGAGCAGCTCTGGGAGGAGGTGCTGAACACCGACGCCGAGACGTACGGCGGCGCCGGCGTCGGCAACTCCCACCCGGTGAAGACCGAGTCCGTCCCCTGGAACGACCAGCCCCGCAGCGCCGAACTCGTCCTGCCGCCCCTCGCCACCGTCTGGCTCCGCCCGGCCTGAGCACGCCCGGTCGGTGCCGGGCCGTCGTGCCCGGCACCGACCGGCCCCCGGGCTCCCCGCCGGAGGCCGGGGGCCACCGCGGCTCCAACCCGTCGGCGGGCTGGCCCCCGGCCCGCCCCGACGTGACCTTCGCCCCTTGCCCCGGCCGGGGCCCTCTGCTCGCGGACGTCCGTTCCCGGTGCGAAGGTATGGTCGATATGACCATCCTCTGAGACGACGGGACGGAGAGACCCACGTGGCGCGCAGCGTGTACGTGACCGGGATCGACCGAGGGGACGGCCGGCAGGCCGTCGAACTCGGGGTCATGGAACTGCTCACCCGCCAGGTGGACCGGGTCGGGGTGTTCCGGCCGCTGGTGCACGCGCACGCGCCCGGCGAGCGGGGCTCCGACCACGTCGTCGAGCTGCTGCGCACCCGCTACCGGGTCGACCTGCCCACCGCCGAGCTGTACGGGCTCACCTACGAGGAGGCGGCCGCCCTGCAGGCCGCCCAGGGCCAGGACGAGCTGGTCTCCACCCTCGTCGACCGGTTCCGGGCGCTGGAGCGGCGCTGCCAGGCGGTGCTGGTGCTGGGCACCGACTTCGCGGACACCAACATCCCCGACGAGCTGGCCTTCAACGCCCGCCTCGCCAACGAGTTCGGCGCCGCCGTGCTGCCGGTGGTCGGCGGCCACTCCGAGGACCCGGCGGCGGTGATCGCCGAGGTCCGCAACGCCCACCGCGCCTACACCGACCTCGGCTGCGAGACCCTCGCGATGGTCGCCAACCGGGTCGCGCCCGGCGCCAAGCAGCGGATCCAGCGCACCCTCGGCGAGAAGCTGCCGATCCCCGCGTACGTCATCCCCGAGGAGCCGGCGCTGGCCGCGCCGACCGTCGCCCAGCTGGTCGAGGCCACCGGCGCCGAGGTCCTGACCGGGGACGCGGCCGGGCTGGCCCGGGACGTCCGCGGCTTCGTCTTCGGCGGCGCCATGCTGCCGACCTTCCTGGACGCGCTGACCGAGGGCGCCCTGGTGGTCACCCCCGGGGACCGCGCCGACCTGCTGATCGGCTCGCTGGCCGCGCACGCCGCCGGCGCCCCGCCGATCGCCGGCGTGCTGCTGACGCTCGGCCAGCACCCCGGCCCGAACGTGATGGCGCTGGCCGCCCGGCTGGCCCCCGGCACTCCGGTCGCGGTCGTCCCCGAGGGCAGCTGGATCACCGCCGCCGCCCTGACCCATCTGGAGGGCAAGCTCACCTCGGCCAGCCCGCGGAAGGCCGAGATCGCCCTGGGCCTCTTCGAACTCCACGTGGACACGGCCGAGTTGACCAACCGGATCGAGGTCGGCCGGTCCGAGCGGGTCACCCCGATGATGTTCGAGCACGCGCTGCTGGAGCGGGCCCGGGGCGCCCGCCGGCACGTGGTCCTCCCGGAGGGCGCCGAGGAACGGGTGCTGCGCGCCGCCGAGGTGCTGCTCCGCCGCAACATCTGCGACCTCACCCTCCTCGGCGACCCCGACACCGTCCGCCGCAAGGCCGCCGCCCTCGGCATCGACCTCCCCCCGGAGGACCCGGCGGCCGACCGCGCCCAGGTCCGGATCGTCGACCCGGCGACCAGCCCGCTGCGCCGCCAGTTCGCCGAGCTGTACGCCCGGCTGCGCGCCCACAAGGGCATGACCGTGGAGCTGGCGCTGGACGTCGTCACGGACGTCAGCTACTTCGGCACCCTGATGGTCCAGGAGGGCATCGCCGACGGCATGGTCTCCGGCGCGGTGCACTCCACCGCCGCCACCATCCGGCCCGCCTTCGAGGTGATCAAGACCGCGCCGGGCGCCGCGATCGTCTCCTCGGTCTTCTTCATGTGCCTCGCCGACAAGGTGCTGGTCTACGGCGACTGCGCGGTCAATCCCGACCCGGACGCCCAGCAGCTGGCCGACATCGCCATCCAGTCCGCCGCCACCGCCGCCCAGTTCGGCGTGGAGCCCCGGGTCGCGATGCTCTCCTACTCCACCGGCACCTCCGGCTCCGGCGCCGACGTCGACAAGGTCCGCAAGGCGACCGAGCTGGTCCGCGCGCTGCGGCCGGACATCCTGGTCGAGGGCCCGATCCAGTACGACGCGGCGGTGGACGCCCATGTCGCGGCCACCAAGCTGCCCGGCTCGCCGGTGGCCGGCCGGGCCACCGTGCTGATCTTCCCGGACCTCAACACCGGCAACAACACCTACAAGGCGGTCCAGCGCTCGGCCGGCGCGGTGGCGGTCGGCCCGGTCCTCCAGGGGCTGCGCAAGCCGGTCAACGACCTCTCGCGCGGCGCGCTGGTCGAGGACATCGTCAACACCGTCGCGATCACCGCCATCCAGTCGCAGGAGCACGGCGGGCCGCAGGGCCCGGCCACCCCCTCGCAGGACCGCACCGAAGGAGTCCGGGCATGAGTGAAGGCACCCGCGTCCTGGTCCTGAACGCCGGCTCCTCGTCGGTCAAGTACCAGCTGATCGACATGCTGGACGGCGCCCGGCTGGCCTCCGGCCTGGTCGAGCGGATCGGCGAGGCGAACGGCCGGCTGGTGCACGCCCCGCGCTCCGGCGAGCGGCGCGAGGCGCTCCAGGTCTTCCCCGACCACTCCGCCGCCCTGAAGGCCGTCGCCGAGGAGCTGGCCGCCGACGGCACCGGGCTGGACTCCCCCGAGCTCGCCGCGATCGGCCACCGGGTGGTCCACGGCGGGCTGCGGTTCACCGAGCCGACGGTGATCACCGAGGAGGTGCTGACCGAGATCCGCCGGCTGATCCCGGTCGCGCCGCTGCACAACCCGGCCAACATCACCGGCATCGAGGTGGCCCGGACGCTGCGCCCGGACCTGCCGCAGGTCGCCGTCTTCGACACCGCCTTCCACGCCTCGATGCCCGAGTACGCGGCCCGGTACGCGGTGGACAGGGCCGTCGCGGACGAGCACCGGGTGCGCCGCTACGGCTTCCACGGCACCTCGCACCAGTACGTCTCGCGGGCCACCGCCCGGCTGCTCGGCAGGGACCCGGCCGAGGTGAACGTGATCGTCCTGCACCTGGGCAACGGCGCCTCCGCCTCGGCCGTCTCCGGGGGCCGCTGCGTGGACACCTCGATGGGGCTGACCCCCCTGGAGGGCCTGGTGATGGGCACTCGTTCGGGTGATATCGACGCGGGCGTGGTGTTCCACCTGCACCGGGTCGGCGGTCTCTCGATCGACGAGATCGACGACCTGCTGAACCGCCGCAGCGGCCTGCTGGGGCTGTGCGGCGACAACGACATGCGCGAGATCATGCGGCGGGCCGAGGGCGGGGACGCCGACGCCGAGCTGGCGTTCCGGGCCTACGTCCACCGGCTGCGCAAGTACATCGGCGGCTACTACGCGGTGCTCGGCCGGGTGGACGCGATCGCGTTCACGGCCGGGGTCGGCGAGAATGCGGCTCCGGTGCGGGCCGCGGCCACCGCCGGCCTGGAGGAGCTGGGCATCGCGGTGGACCCCGAGCTGAACTCGGTGCGCTCCGGCGAGGCCCGGATCATCTCGCCCGCGTACGGCCGGGTCGCGGTCGCCGTGGTCCCCACCGACGAGGAACTGGAGATCGCGCGTCAGGCCTTCGCCCTGGTGCACCGGCGGTCCGGGGGCTGAGCCGTCGTCGTCTCGCCCCTCGGGATCCTTCGTCGACGATTCCTCACGTTTCGTGCCGAATGCACCTATAACACGAACGGATAGACTGATCCATATGCGCCGAGCGAAAATTGTCTGCACCCTGGGTCCGGCGACGGACTCCTACGAACAGCTGAAGGCCATCGTCGAGGCGGGCATGAACGTCGCCCGACTGAACATGAGCCACGGCACCCACGCGGACCACGAGGAGCGGTACCACAAGGTCCGCCAGGTCTCGGAGGACACCGGCAAGGCCATCGGCGTCCTTGCCGACCTCCAGGGCCCCAAGATCCGTCTGGCCACCTTCGCCAACGGTCCGGTGACCGTCGACAACGGTGACGAGTTCATCATCACCACCGAGGACGTCCCCGGTGACCAGCACATCTGCGGGACCACCTACAAGGGCCTGCCGGGCGACGTGAAGCCCGGCGACCCGATCCTGATCAACGACGGCGTCATCGCCCTGGAGGTCGTCAGCGTCGACGGCCCGCGGGTGAAGACCGTCGTCGTCGAGGGCGGTGTGCTCTCGAACAACAAGGGCATCAACCTGCCCGGCACGGCCGTGAACGTGCCCGCGCTGTCCGAGAAGGACAAGGACGACCTGCGCTTCGCCCTGGAGCTGGGCGTCGACATGGTCGCCCTCTCCTTCGTCCGCAACGCGGACGACATCAAGGACGTCCACGAGGTCATGGACGCGGTCGGCATCCGGGTGCCGGTCATCGCCAAGATCGAGAAGCCGCAGGCCGTCGAGGCCATGGAGGAGATCGTCCTCGCCTTCGACGCCATCATGGTCGCCCGTGGCGACCTGGCCGTCGAGTACCCGCTGGAGCGGGTGCCGCTGGTCCAGAAGCGGCTCATCACGCTGGCCCGCCGCAACGCCAAGCCGGTGATCGTCGCGACCCAGATGATGGAGTCGATGATCCACGCCTCGCGGCCGACCCGCGCCGAGGTCTCCGACGTCGCCAACGCGATCCTGGACGGCACCGACGCGGTCATGCTCTCCGCCGAGTCCAGCGTCGGCAAGTACCCGGTCGAGACGGTCCGCACCATGAGCCGGATCGCCGAGAAGGCCGAGGAGGAGCTGCTCTCGCAGGGCCTCCAGCCGCTGAACCCGGGCCGCAAGCCGCGCACCCAGGGCGGTTCGATCGCCCGCGCCGCGTGCGAGCTGGGCGACTTCCTCAACGGCAAGGCGCTGGTCGCGTTCACCAAGTCCGGTGACACCGCGCGCCGGCTCTCCCGCTACCGCTCGCCGATCCCGGTGATCGCGTTCACCCCGGACAACGCCACCCGCAACCAGCTCTCGCTGAGCTGGGGCGTCGAGGCGCACGTCACCGAGCAGGTCGGCTCCACCGACGAGATGGTGGCCCAGGTCGACCGCGAGATGCTCAAGATCGGCCAGCTGGACGAGGGCGACACCGTCATCGTCACCGCCGGCTCGCCCCCCGGCGTCCCCGGCAACACCAACATGGTCCAGGTGCACCACCTGGGCACCCGGAGCGCGTAGCACCCGCCCGGAAACACGCCCGTGGGGCGGTCCCTCCTCGTCGGAGGGGCCGCCCCACGGGCGTTCTCGCCGCCGCTACTGGTTGCCGACGTACGGCTTGTCGTCGTTGTAGAGCTGCATGCCGGGGATCTTCAGCGTGCCGCCGAACTGGCCGGACTGGACCGCGGTGACACCGGTCATCTCCAGCCAGAGCGGCAGTTCGAGCTTGCCGATCAGGTCGTACAGCCACTGCGGCAGCGGCCCGTCCGGGGTCAGCGTGAGCTCGCCCAGGTCGATCGGGATCGGCAGGCCGAGCACCTTGGACAGGTGGCCGGAGAGCTTCTCCACGTACATGGTGACCGGGCCCTTGCGCATCGTGGAGACCGAGCCGGGGGCGCCCTTGACGTGGAAGGTCTTGCCGTTGCCCTCAAGGGTCGACATGTCGAGGTTCTCGATGTCCACGCTGTCGACCACGAACTTCAGCACCCGCTTGGTGCCGGTCGGCGTCTGGACCTTGACCACGCCCATCAGGACGGCGTGGTTGAGGGTCAGCCGGCTGGTCTGCAGGGTCCAGTTCTGGTCCGGGACGAGGATCGCGTTGTCCGTCTTCTCCCCGGCGGCCAGGCCCTTCATCGGGACCAGGCAGTTCGGGTCCTTGGTCGGCGTGCCCGAGGCGGACGGCGTGGCCGGGCCCGACGGCGTGGCCGACCCGGTGCCCTTCGCACCCGCGGACGGCTTGCCGCTCGCCTTGGCACCCGGCGTGCTCGCCTTGGCGCCCGGCGTGGTGGCCGCCGGGCTCGGCGTCCCCGACCCGGCGGCCGGGGGCGTCGTGGCGCCGGACGGCGCGGGCGCGGCGGGCGCCTGGGTGGCGGCGGCCGGGGCCACCGCGCGGTTGCCCGCGGCGGGCGCGGTCACCGGGGCCTGGGTCGGCGCCGGGGCGGCCGTGGTGGCGGAGGCGGACGGGCTCGCCGACGCGCTCGGGTGGATCAGGTTGGTGATCCCGCCGACGATGTCGTCGATCAGCCCGGCCTGGACGACGCCGCCGCCGGACCCGCCGGTGGTCGCCGACCGGACCGGGGCCGAGGCCGGCGAGGACGAGGGGGCCGGGGCGCCGGGCACCGTGGTGGGCGTGCTCGTCGGAGCACCGGTCGGCGCGCTGGTCGGCGCACCGGTCGGCGCGCCCGCCGGGGTGGTCGCCGGGCTCTCCGGGAGCGGCACCGACGGACCGGGCAGCGGCGGGGGCAGCTCGCTCTTGGGCACCGGGGTCTCCGCCACCACCGGCGGCGCGGTGTCCGGCGCGGTGGCGCAGGGCTTGCCCGCCGAGGTCTCGGCGATCGCGGCGTTCGGCGTGTAGGCGGCGGCCATCAGCAGCGCGGTCGGCACCGCGGCCATCGCCAGCGCGCGGCCTCTGAGCCGGACCCGGACGGGCGTGCGGGGCGCCGCGTGCCGCCCGGAGCGCTGCTCCGCCCGCGGCTCCTGGGACCCGCTCACCGTGCCTCCTTCTGGTCACCGGTGTGCTGCGACGGGACGCCGGCCCCGGCGGTACCGCCGTCGGCCGGGGCGGCCTGCGCGGGGACGGCCGGCAGCGGCGCGGTGGCGGGCTCCTCGGCGGCGAACTCCGCGGTGCCGGGCTCCTCGGACGCCGTCGACGGCAGGGTCCTGGCGCCGTCGGCGCCGGCGGCGACCGCCTCGGTCGTCGGCGCGGCCGGGTTCGGCGCCCAGGAGAGCATCAGCCCGCCGCCGATCAGACCGGGCAGCAGCGCCATGCCGAAACCGGAGAGGTTGGAGACCGGGATCGAGATCAGGGTCAGCAGCGTGGTGGCGATGCCGGCGAAGAACCGGACGGCCGGCTGGAACCAGGCGGTCAGGCCCAGCACGATCAGCAGGACCCCGATGATCAATGACCCGGCACCGGCCGTGGTCGCCATGGTGACGGTCATGCCGTTCAACGCCAGCTTGGCGTACGGGAAGTACATGATCGGGACGCCGGCGATCATGGCCAGCAAGCCGCCGTAGAACGGCCGGGACCGGCGGAAGTTACGGAACACCCGACGCACCCACTGGGCGGGGTTCTCGTGCTCGGCGGGCCGGAACTCGGCAAGGGCGCTGGACACGATGCAGCTCCTCGATGGTGTGAACGAGGCGAAAAACGGGAGGGGGAGGGCCCGGGACGGCGCACGCACCGCCCCCGACCCCCCGGGTACCGCGGTCGGCGGCGGGCCGGGGCCCGCCGCCGGTCAACGGCCTAGTAGCACTCGTGCCCGCCGTCGGTGTGCAGGTTGAGCTTCAGGCCCTGGAGCTTGAAGGTGCCGGCCGAGGTGGCCCAGGCGGTCTGCTGCACGTTGGACAGGTCGGCCTTGTCGGCGGCCTGGGCGAAGCCCGTGGCGCCGGAGGGCAGGCCGGTACCGAGCTTGGACTTCCAGCCCTGGGTGGCGGTGCCCTTCAGGGTGGACGCGTCCTGGCCGATGTTGATGTTGGTGAACTCGGCGTCCGCGTTCAGCTGCTCCAGGTCGATCAGCAGGTTCTTGGCAGTGACCTGCTTCGCCGGGTCGTCACTCTGGCCGGCCTCCAGGCGCAGGGTGATCTTCGGCAGCTTCCACGGCAGGCCGGGGATGACGTTGGGGTCGGTCACCACGGACTGGCAGAGGCTCTTGATGGTGGCCGAGTCGAACGCCGAGATGGCGACCGGGTGCGGCGTGCCGTTGGTCTCCGCGTCGATCGAGCCGAACTGCGCGAAGTTGGAGCCGTGCAGCTCGGCCGTGGTGACCTTGAAGCTCTGGCCGGAGACGCTGAACGAAGCCGCAAGCGCGTTGTTCGCCAGTGCGACGCCCACCGCGGCGGTGGCCGCGAGGCTGGGCACCATCACCAGGGCGAAGCGCTTCCAGCGGGTCTTGCCGTAGGTCTGGGACATGCGAGTCCTCCTTCTAGGACGTACATCTCCGGCTCCCCGGCGGTGCGTCGCGCACCGGTGGGGGCCTGGGATGGGAGAGAGCTACGTCCTCGGTAGCGGAGAGCGCCGTTGGCGTCGTCGGACGCGGGAGCGGCCGGCACACAGCGGCACTCCCGTCCCTTCACCGACCGCCCTTGCGGGGCGGCGGGCAGGACCGACGACATCGGCGATCACCCCCGAGCGACAACCAGCGACCGCGCGGGCCGCGCGGCCGGTTCGAAGGACAGGAACCGCCGTGGGACCGCGGATACCCCCCTGCCCTCCCACCGCCGGCCTCGGCCGGCGGCTCACCCGGTGGGGATCCCTGGCTCCGCCCACCGACCGGCTGTCGGGGGGCTGAACGCTGGGACCGGGCGTCGCCGATGCTGCTTGAATCCCGGGCGAAGCACAAGGGGTTCATTACTGACGGGTAATCCAACATCGGACGCCGGCGATCATGGAAATGGCCGCCCGCACACCCAGAGTGATGAATTGAAGGAACGGTGAGGACGAAATCCGCCGGAAACACCAGCGAAACACCCGTGGGCGGTCACCTGAAGTGACCGCCCACGGGTGTTGTCAAGATTTGGTAAACCTCTGGACCGATGACCGGATTGTCGCCAAATCGTCAGCGACACCGCAGGTCATCCGCCGTGCCAGAACCGGCCGTTGGACCGTCCTCAGAACAGCACGCGGGCCAGCGCGCCGCGCGCCGCCGTCACTCTCGGGTCGTCGGTGCCGATCACCTCGAAGAGCTCCAGCAGCCGGAGCCGTACGGTGTCCCGGTCCTCGCCGAAGGTCCGCCCGACGGTGGCCACCAGGCGCCCGAAGGCGTCCTCGACGTGACCGCCCACCAGGTCCAGGTCGGCCGCGTCCAGCTGGGCCGCGACGTCCTTCGGGTCGGCCGCGGCCGCCGCGCGGACGCCCGCCAGGTCCAGACCCTCCACCCGGCGCAGCAGCTCCGCCTGGGCCAGGCCGAGCCGGGCCTCGGTGTTGCCCGGCTCGTCGGCCAGCACGTTCCGGTACGCCTGGACGGCGCCGCCGAGGTCCCCCCGGTCCAGCGCCTCGTGCGCGGCCGCCAGGGCCGGATCCTCCGGCAGGTACGCCTCGGCCTCGCCCGACGCCTCGGCGGGTGCCCCGGCTCCGCCGACCACGCCGAAGCGCTGCTCGGCCACCAGGATCAGCTGGTCCAGCACCTTGCGGACGTTGGCCTCGCTCTCGGCGCCCTGGAACAGCGGCACCAGCTGGCCGGCCACCACGGCCATCACGGCCGGGACGCCCTGGATGCCGAACTGCTGGGTGAGCAGCTGGTTGGCCTCGACGTCGATCTTGGCGAGCACGATCCGGCCGGCGTACTCCTCGGCCAGCCGCTCCAGCATCGGGCTGAGCTGCTTGCACGGACCGCACCACTCGGCCCAGAAGTCGATGACCACCGGCACTTCGGTGGAGCGCTGGACGACCTCGGTCTCGAAGGTGTCCTCGGTGACATCGATGACGAGCGGGTACGCGGGCTGGGCCGGGGCGATCCCGGCCGCCTCGGCGGCCGCCGCCTGGCGGGCCCGCTCGGCCCTGGCCTGCTCGGCCTTCTGGGCGGCCTCGCCGGCTGCCTTCACTGCGGCGAGGTCGACCGCACCGCGCAGAGCGGAGCTGTTGAGACGCGAATTCCGTGGCTGCATGGCACTATCCTCCCCCGTCCGCGCCGCTGACGGGCACCAACCTCCGGAAAGTCGCACCGCGCGGGCTGCGCGGCGGCGATTCCCGAGGTGGACGGCCCGTCCCCCGGTAACCTGAACCGTTCGGCGCGGATCCCCATCCGCGCCCGCGCCGTCCCCGTCCCACGGGGTCACGGCGCCTGGTCGTCACTGCTTTCGCTACGAGTCGTAGCGTAACTGGACCGAGGCCCCCCGCCGCAACCCCATCCCCGCGTCCCGGGACGTGAGCTGCCCCACTTTCCCGCCCGCATCCGCTGACCCCGACGGGGAACAGTCGCTACCGTTACCTGCCCCACCCATGTTACTTACCAGTACATCGCAAGGAGGCCCGGTGCCGGCCCCCCAGCCCCCCGCGACCCCGGCGTGCCCGGCGGGCCGTGAAGACCCCCCGCAGGCCCCGGACGGCGCCGAGAGCGCCACCACCCGGGCCAAGGGCCGCCCGCGCAGCGCGGCCGCCGACACCGCCATCCTCGACGCCACCCGCGAGGCACTGGCCGAACTCGGCTGGGGCGGGCTGACCATGGGCCACGTGGCCACCCGCGCCAAGGTCGCCAAGACCACCCTGTACCGCCGCTGGCCCTCCAAGAACGAGCTGGTGGTGGACGCCGTCGCGAGCCTCTTCGACGAGCTGGTGATGCACGACCTCGGCAGCCTGCGGGCCGACATCGAGGCCGTGGTGGCCCAGTTCGCCGGTCTGCTGGTCCGCCCGGAGACGCAGGCCGCGCTGCTCGCGCTGTTCGCCGAGGGCACCCGGGACCGGCAGCTGCGGCGGCGGATCCGGGAGGCGATCGTGGACCCGCAGAAGCGCCTGGTCCGCCAGGGCCGGGCCGCCGCCCAGGCGCGCGGCGAACTCGCCCCGGACGGCGACCCGGCGGCGGCCGCCGAGGAAATCGACATCATCTTCGACATCATCGCCGGGACGGTCGAGCACCGGGTGCTGGTCAGCGGCGAGCCGATCACCGCCGAGTGGATCCGCCGCTTCACCGAGTTGCTGCTCGGACCGTTCCCGCGGCTCCTCGCCGGCTGAGCGGATGCCGAGAACCGCCCCGCGCGACTGCGCGGGGCGGTTCTCGGCATCCAGGGGGCTGCCCCGTTCGTCAGAAGGAGGCGGTCTCCCGGTAGATGCCCCACTCGTCGCGCAGCGCGTTGCAGATCTCGCCCAGGGTCGCCTCGGCCCGGACGGCGTCCAGCATCGGCGGGATCATCGACGCGCCCGAGCGGGCCGCCGCCAGCATCGCGTCCAGCCCGGCCCGCACCGCCGCCTCGTCCCGGCCGGCCTTGCGCGCGGCCAGCACGCGCACCTGCTCGCGCTCGACCTCGTGGCTGACCCGGAGGATCTCCAGCTCGGGGGTGACGCTGCGCGGGTGGCAGTTGACGCCGACGACCCGCTTCTCGCCCTTCTCGACGCCCTGCTGGTACTGGAAGGCCGCCTCGGCGATCTCGCCGGTGAAGAAGCCGTCCTCGATCCCGCGCAGGATGCCGGAGGTGATCGGGCCGATCTCGTGGTCCTCGCGGCCCTTGTCCAGGATCCGCTGGAAGATCGCCTCGGCCTGCTCCTCGATCCGGTCGGTGAGCGCCTCGACGTACCAGGAACCGCCCAGCGGGTCGGCCACGTTGGTGATGCCGGTCTCCTCCATCAGCACCTGCTGGGTGCGCAGGGCGATCTCGGCGGCCTGCTCCGAGGGCAGCGCCAGCGTCTCGTCCAGCGCGTTGGTGTGCAGCGAGTTGGTGCCGCCGAGCACCGCCGAGAGGGCCTCGACCGCGGTGCGGACCACGTTGTTGTACGGCTGCTGGGCGGTCAGCGAGACCCCGGCGGTCTGGGTGTGGAAGCGCAGCCACTGCGCCTTGTCCGTCCGGGCGCCGAAGCGGTCGCGCATCCAGCGGGCCCAGATCCGGCGCGCGGCGCGGAACTTGGCGATCTCCTCGAAGAAGTCGAGGTGCGCGTCGAAGAAGAAGGAGAGGCCGGGCGCGAAGACGTCCACGTCCAGGCCCCGGGAGAGGCCGAGTTCGACGTAGGCGAAGCCGTCCGCCAGCGTGTACGCCAGCTCCTGCGCGGCCGTCGAGCCGGCCTCGCGGATGTGGTAGCCGGAGACCGAGAGCGGCTTGTACGCCGGGATGCCCTCGGCGCAGTAGGCCATCAGGTCGCCGATCAGGCGCAGGTGCGGCTCGGGCGCGAAGAGCCACTCCTTCTGCGCGATGTACTCCTTGAAGATGTCCGTCTGCAGGGTGCCGTTGAGCACCGCCGGGTCGACGCCCTGGCGCTCGGCGGCGACCAGGTACATGCAGAAGACCGGGACGGCCGGGCCGCTGATGGTCATCGAGGTGGTGACGTCACCGAGCGGGATCCCCTTGAAGAGGACCTCCATGTCGGCGGCCGAGTCGATCGCCACGCCGCAGTGGCCGACCTCGCCGAGCGACTTGGGGTCGTCCGAGTCGTACCCCATCAGGGTGGGCATGTCGAAGGCGACCGAGAGGCCGCCGCCGCCCGAGTCCAGGATCATCCGGTAGCGCTCGTTGGTCTGCTCGGCGTTGCCGAAGCCGGCGAACTGGCGGATGGTCCACGTCCGCCCCCGGTAGCCGGTGGCGTGCAGCCCCCGGGTGTACGGGTACTCGCCGGGCCAGCCGATCCGCTCGAAGCCCTCGACCGGCTGGCCCGCGGGCGGGCCGTAGACCGGCTCGACCTCGTCACCGGAGAGGGTGGTGAAGTCCGCGTCCCGCTTGCGGGAGCTGTCGTACCGCTGCTGCCAGCGCTGCCGTCCGCGCTCGATCTCCTCGGCGTCCATGACCCCGAACTCCGCTCCGTACGGCCGCCACGGCACGTGGACGGCACAACTGTTAGGACGTCCTATCAATTTACTCGGACGTCCTAGTAATTGTCGATGGAGCCGGGGCCCGGCCGGGGGCGAACGCGCCGGAAAACGCCGAAAAGGGCCGGTTCGGGCACGAGAAGGGCCGGTTCGCGGCCCCGGAAAGCGAAGGGCGCCCCTCCCCGGTGCGGGGAGGGGCGCCCTCGAAGGCGCGGTGGACGGCGCGTGGCTCAGACGCCGGCGGCCTGCCGGGCGGCGCCGGCGGCGGGGAGCCGCTCGCCGGCCTCGCGGACCACCCGGCGCTCGGCGACGAAGGAGGCGAACGGGATGCAGCCGGCGGCCAGGGTGAGGAGCATCCGGCCCAGCGGCCACTTGAGCTTCTGGCCGAGCAGGAAGGTCACCACGAAGTACCCGACGTAGAGGTAGCCGTGCAGCATCGCGACGTAGGTGGTCAGGTCCTCGGCCGTGTCGAAGCCGTACTTCGCGACCATGAAGCCGCAGAACACGAGCAGGGCCACACCGGTCGCAATGGCCAGGGCCCGGTACCAGCCCAGCAGGGGGTTCGCCTTCATACTCTTCCTCGCCTCGCTCGCCGGAATGGGCCGGTACGCCCGGATCCGCGCACCGCTCCCCACGAGGGTAGCCGCCGCTTACGGGTGGGCCGTGCAGCGCCCTACTCCGCGGGCTCCGCGCCCGGCTCGGTGAAGTCCCCGGCGGCCACCCGCAGCGGCCTCAGCAGGTCGAACACCTGACGGCACTGGTCGGGGCCGTACTCCTCCAGGCCGAACTCCATCGCCATCAGCTCCCGGGTGGCCTCCTCCACGACCTCGCGGCCGCGGGCGGTGATCGCCGCGAGTACCCCGCGGCCGTCCAGCGGGTTGGGCCGGCGGCCGACCAGACCGGCCCGCTCCAGGCGGTCGACGGTGTTGGTCACGCTGGTCGGGTGGACCATCAGCCGCTCGCCGATCTTGGACAGCGAGAGCTCGCCGGTCCGGCTGAAGGTGAGCAGCACCAGCGCCTCGTACCGGGCGAACGTCAGCCCGTACGGCTTGAGCACGGCGTCCACCCGCGCGAGCAGGATCTGGTGGGCGCGCATGATCGAGGTGATCGCCGCCATCGAGGGGACTCCGCCCCAGCGGCGGGTCCAGAGCTCGTCGGCGCGGGCGATCGGGTCGAAGTCGAGTGCGAGGGGCTTGGCCACGCCCCTTACCGTACCGGCGGGCGGCCGGGGTGTTACCAGGCGTCCTGATGGTGGACAAGCGCGACACGTGGCGGGATCACGCCAGTGGGACGCACAGGTCCGTACCAGCACATTGCGGGGGTGTGAACCACCGCCAATCGCCCGCCGCCGGCCGCCCGTTGGCCGCCGATCCGGCGCTCGGCCCGTAGTCAGGCCTCGGTTCGGGCGGTAACCCGCTGCAAGGCGGGGTGGTTCGACCGGATTTGTCGCCCCGTTTACCTTCCGCCGGGCTGGCGAGACCTGGCCAATCGATGAACCAGACCTGTCATTTCACTTGTTGGATTGTCATGCTTTCGCCCAGCCCCGTTCGGCAGCCACCGCCCCACTCACCGGTGGCACCGCCGCTCGACCGCACGGAGCAGTAGCACGTCAGCGCCCGTCCCGCCCCTCAGGTGCCAACCCCGGCACCCCGGGACGCGGCGCAACCGCACATCCGCGGTTTCCCTGGAAGGACCTGTACGTGAAGCGAAAGCTCGCAGCCGGCGCCGTACTCTCCGCCACCGCCCTCCTCACCGGCGTCATCCAGGTGGGCACCACCGCCGCCCAGGCCGCCCCGACCCCCGCCGCGCAGGCGCAGGCCGCGCAGCAGCGCGAGGCGGCGATCGCCCTGGCGAGCGGTCAGACCGGCCCGCTGGCGCAGGCCCTGGCCCTGGGCGGCCAGGAGCAACTGGTCGCCAAGGACGCCGTGGTGGACGCCGACGGCACCCGCCACCTCCGCTTCGAGCGCACCTTCGCCGGCCTGCCCGTCCTCGGCGGCGACCTGGTGGTCCACGAGGCCGCGAACGGCGCGGTCGAGGCCGTGGACAAGGCCGTCGCCGCGACCATCGACCTGCCGAGCCTCACCCCGCGGATCCCGGCCGACAAGGCCGCCGCGCAGGCCTCCGGCGCGGTCCAGTCGACCGTCGGCATCGCCGCCGACAAGGACGAGTCGCCGCTGCGGGAGGTGCGCCAGGCCGGCGCCGCCAAGCTCGTGGTCTGGGCCGCCGACGGCAACCCGCGACTCGCGTACCAGACGGTCGTCCAGGGCCTGCGCGCCGACTCCACCCCGAGCAGCCAGCTGCTGGTCACCGACGCGGCCACCGGCGAGGTGCTCTCCACCCACGAGCAGGTGCAGACCGCGACCGGCACCGGCAAGGGCGTCTTCGTCGGCAGCGTCCCGCTGACCACCACCCAGAGCGGCTCGACCTACCAGCTCAAGGACGCCTCCCGCGGCAACCAGTCCACCAGCGACCTCAAGGGCCGCACCTCCGGCTCGGGCACGCTGTACACCGACGCGGACAACGCCTGGGGCACCGGCCTCGCCTCCAACACCCAGTCGGCGGCGGTGGACGCGCAGTTCGGCGCGGCGGCCACCTGGGACTTCTACAAGAACGCGTTCGGCCGCAACGGCATCAAGAACAACGGCGTCGGCGCCACCAGCCGGGTCCACTACGGCAAGAACTACGTCAACGCGTTCTGGGACGACTCCTGCTTCTGCATGACGTACGGCGACGGTGACGCCAACACCCACCCGCTGACCGAGATCGACGTGGCCGGCCACGAGATGACGCACGGCGTCACCTCCGCCACCGCGGGCCTCAACTACTCGGGCGAGTCCGGCGGCCTCAACGAGGCCACCTCGGACATCTTCGGCACCATGGTCGAGTTCTCCGCCAACCTCGCGACCGACAAGCCGGACTACCTGATCGGCGAGGAGATCGACATCAACGGCGACGGGACGCCGCTGCGCTACATGGACAAGCCCTCCAAGGACGGCGGCTCGGCCGACTCCTGGTCCTCCGGCGTGGGCAACCTGGACGTCCACTACTCCTCGGGCGTGGCCAACCACTTCTTCTACCTGCTGGCCGAGGGCAGCGGCGCCAAGACCATCAACGGCGTCAGCTACAACAGCCCCACCTCCAACGGCTCCACCGTCACCGGCATCGGCCGGGACAAGGCCGCCGCGATCTGGTACCGCGCGCTGACCGTCTACTTCACCTCCACCACCAACTACAAGGCCGCCCGCACCGCGACCCTGAAGGCGGCCGGTGACCTCTACGGCACCACCAGCACCCAGTACGCGGCGGTGGCCGCGGCCTGGAGCGGCGTCAACGTCAGCTGACGTCCGCTCGACAGCGCCCGGGGCCTCACTGGGAGGGGAGGCCCCGGGCGTTCGCGCGTCCGCGCCGGGCCGGGGAGGGCCGGAGCGGCGCCCGGCCCGGCGCCGTAGCAAGGGCCGCGGCGGGCGACAAGGGCGGCCGCTGGCGGGATCCCGCCAGCGGGACGAAGCACCCCGAACCGGTCACCCGGCACACCGGAACCACCCGTACCCGACGACTGGCGAGACCTGGCCAATCGCCGGCGGCGCCCTGTCCTTTCACGACCTGCGCTTGTCATGCTTCTGACCAAAGCCCCGTTCGACGGCTGTCGCCCCACCCACCGACCGGCCGTCGGAACCGCACGGGAGCAGCACGTCAGCGCCCTACCGCCCCACGGCGCCAACCCCGGCGCCCCGGTACGCGGCGTGACCGCGCACACGCGGTTTCGTGGAAGGAACCCCGTACGTGAAGCGAAAGCTGACAGCCGGAGCCGTACTCTCCGCCACCGCCCTGCTCGCCGGCGCGATCCAGGTCGCCGCCGCCCCCGCCCAGGCCGCCGCGCCCTCGGTGGTGCAGCAGCACGACGCGCTGATCTCGCTGGCCGGCAGCGAGGCCGCGCCGGTGGCGCAGGCGCTCGCCCTCGGCGGCCAGGAGCGGCTGGTCGCCAAGGACGCCGTGGTGGACGCCAACGGCACCCGCCACCTGCGCTACGAGCGGACCCTGGGCGGCCTGCCGGTCCTCGGCGGCGACCTGGTGGTGCACCAGAAGGCCAACGGCGCGATCACCTCGGTGGACCGGGCGTTCGGCGGGCAGCTCTCGCTGCCGAGCCTCACCCCGGCGCTCTCCGCCGACAAGGCCGGCGCCCAGGCGCTCGGCGCCGTCCGGGCCACCGTCGGCATCGCCGCGGACAAGGACGAGTCGGCGATCAGCCGGGTCGACGGCGCGGGCACGGCCACCCTGGTGGTCTGGGCCGCCGACGGCAACCCGCGACTGGCGTACCAGACCGTCGTCAAGGGCGAGCGGGCCGACGGCACGCCGAGCAGCCAGCGGCTGGTCACCGACGCGGCCACCGGCGAGGTGCTCTCCACGCACGAGGAGTTCCAGACCGCGAACGGCAGCGGCAAGGGCGTCTTCGTCGGCAGCGTCCCGCTGACCACCACCCAGAGCGGCTCGACCTACCAGCTCAAGGACGCCTCCCGCGGCAACCAGTGGACGGGCAACGCCGCCAGCGGGAACGCGCTCTACACCGACGCGGACAACGTCTGGGGCAACGGGCTCGCCTCCAACACCCAGTCCGCCGCGGTGGACGCCCAGTACGGCGCCGGCGCGACCTGGGACTACTACAAGAACACCTTCGGCCGCAGCGGCATCAAGAACAACGGCGTCGGCGCCAGCAGCCGGGTGCACTACGGCTCCAACTACGTCAACGCGTTCTGGAACGACTCCTGCTTCTGCATGACGTACGGCGACGGCTCGGGCAACACCCACCCGCTGACCGCCATCGACGTGGCCGGCCACGAGATGACCCACGGCGTCACCTCCGCCACCGCCGGGCTGGTCTACTCCGGCGAGTCCGGCGGCCTCAACGAGGCCACCTCGGACATCTTCGGCACCATGGTCGAGTGGTACGCCAACCTGCCCTCGGACGTGCCGGACTACCTGATCGGCGAGCGGCTCAACCTGAACGGCAACGGCACCCCGCTGCGCTACATGGACAAGCCCTCGAAGGACGGCGCGTCCAAGGACTCCTGGTACTCCGGGGTCGGCAACGTGGACGTCCACTACTCCTCCGGCGTGGCCAACCACTTCTTCTACCTGCTGGCCGAGGGCAGCGGCGCCAAGACCATCAACGGCGTCAGCTACAACAGCCCCACCTCCAACGGCTCCACCGTCACCGGCATCGGCCGGGACAAGGCCGCCGCGATCTGGTACCGCGCGCTGACCGTCTACTTCACCTCCACCACCAACTACAAGGCCGCCCGCACCGCGACCCTGAAGGCGGCCGGTGACCTCTACGGCACCACCAGCACCCAGTACGCGGCGGTGGCCGCGGCCTGGAGCGCGGTGAACGTCAACTAGTCACCACCGGAACCACACCTGGAAACGGCGACAGGCTGCCGGGGCCCACTGGGAGAGGAGGCCCCGGCAGCCTGTCGGCCTGCCCGCGGTCGTTCGGGCGGCGATCAGGCGGTGGCGGGCTCGCGGGCGGGTGCGAGCTCGCCGCGCTCCTCCTTGGCGAGGGTCCGCTCGGCGAAGAAGCCGCCGGTGGGCAGCACCGAGAGGACGAACAGCAGGATGCCGCGCTTGGCGTCCCACTTCTGCGCCTGCCAGGCCATGATCCAGAACACCACGTACAGGACGAACAGGATCCCGTGGACCATGCCCATCACCGGCACCGCGTCGAAGCTGGTGGTGCGCTTGAGCACCGAGCAGACCAGCAGCAGGAGGAACGAGAGGCCCTCGGGGCCGGAGACCAGACGCAGGCGGTGGACGGCACTGCTGTTCACGATGGGCACCTCAGTCAGGAGTCGAAGATCGCTTGTGAACCGGCTCACAAGCATCCCCGCCATTATCACCGAGCACATGTCCGACCCCGCTCCCGGGGTGCGGCGCCGGCGGGCCCGGGGTCCGGCGGCGGACACGCAGGGGATACGGAGCCGGTACAGCCGGTGTCCGACGGGCCGGTTTTGTCGCAGACAGGTACCAGAACGACCCCGCCCCCTCCCCCCGAGCTGCCGGATCCCGCTACATTGCGGCGGTGGCACAGTTTCGACTCCAAGGGTCCAAGACGCTCGCCGTCGACATGACGGGCGATGGCGTGAAAGCCAGAAACGGCTCGATGGTCGCGTACACCGGCCAGATGAACTTCAAGAAGCTCAGCGGCGGCGGTGACGGGCTGCGCGGCGTCGTGACCCGACGGCTGACCGGTGAGCAGATGACGGTCATGGAGGTGAAGGGGCAGGGCACCTGCTACTTCGCCGACCGAGCCACCGAAATCAACCTGGTCCGGCTGAACGGCGAGACGCTCTACGTCGAGTCGGACAACCTCCTCTGCACCGAGGGCACGCTGAAGACCGGCACCAGCTTCACCGGGCTCAACGGCATCTCCTCCGGGAACGGCCTGTTCACCACCAAGGTGGAGGGCCACGGCTGGGCCGCCCTCACCTCCAAGGGGCCGGCGATCATCCTGCGGGTCTCCCAGGGCATGCCGCTGCGGGTGGACCCGGGGGCGTACGTCGCGCACACCGGCAACCTCAGCCGCAGCCTCAAGTCGGGCGCCGGCTGGTCGACCTTCATCGGCGAGGGCGGCGGCGAGGCGGTCCAGGTGGAGTTCTCCGGCGAGGGCCTGGTCTACGTTCAGCCGTCCGAGAAGATCACCATCGGGGGCGACGTCTGATGCCGTTCACCAGGATCAACAACAAGATGATCGAGGCCCGGGTCGTCCCCGGGCAGCGGATGTTCAGCCAGCGCGGCGCGATGCTCGCGTACACCGGCGAGGTCCGGTTCACGCCGAACCTCACCGGCGGCCAGGGCGGCGTCATGTCGATGATCGGCCGCCGGGTGGCCAACGAGGACACCCCGCTGATGACCGTCGAGGGCCAGGGCACCGTGATGTTCGGCCACGGCGGCCACCACGTGCACGTGATCGACCTGGCCGGCGACACCCTGTACGTCGAGGCGGACCGGCTGCTGGCCTTCGAGGGCTCGCTGCAGCAGTCCACGATGTTCATGGGGTCGCAGGGCGGCGTGATGGGCATGGTCCGCGGCCAGGTGACCGGGCAGGGCCTGTTCACCACCAAGCTGGACGGCCACGGCGCGGTGGCGGTGATGGCGCACGGCGGCGTCTTCGAACTGCCGATCACCCCGCACCAGCCGGTCCACGTCGACCCCCAGGCCTACGTCGCGCACCGCGGCCAGGTCCAGAACAAGCTGTCCACCGCGCTGGGGTGGCGCGACATGATCGGACGCGGCTCCGGCGAGGCCTTCCAGCTGGAGCTGTCCGGGAACGGCACGGTGTTCGTGCAGGCGAGCGAGGAGAAGCTCTGATGTCCTACCCGCCGCAGCCCCCCTACGGGCAGCCGCACGACCCGTACGGCCAGCCGTCGCCGTACAACCAGCCCACCCAGCCCGGCTACCCGGCCGCCCCGCCGCCGCCCGGCTACGGCCCGCCGCCCGGGCAGGGCTACCCGCAGCAGGGCTACCCGCCGCCTCCGCAGCAGCAGGGTTACCCGCAGCAGTACGCCCAGGAGCAGTACGGCGGCGCCCAGGCCCCGCTGCCGAAGGCACCGGACGGCTCCGGCCCGGTGGTGCACGACGTGCACAGCCTGCCGGCGAACGACAACGTCAACCCGTACGCCTTCTCGGTCGACCTGAACGGGTCGTACTTCCTGCAGAAGGGCAAGATGATCGCCTACTACGGCGACATCTCCTTCAAGGGCGTCGGCGCCGGGGCGATCGACCGGATGCTCGGCCAGCACTTCAACTCGCCGATGCACGCGGCGGACTGGGTGGTCGCCGAGGGCCGGGGCAAGCTGCTGCTGGCCGACCGCGCCTTCGACCTCAACTCCTACGACCTGGAGGAGGGGAACCTGACCGTCCGCTCGGGCAACCTCCTGGCGTACGAGCCCACGCTGCGCCTCAAGCAGTCGATCATCCCCGGGTTCCTCACGCTGATCGGCAGCGGCAAGTTCGTGGCCGCGTCCAACGGGCCGGTGCACTTCGTCGAGCCGCCGATCCGGGTGGACCCGCAGGCGCTGGTCGGCTGGGCGGACTGCCCGGCGCCGTGCCACCACTACGACCACGACTACATGCACGGGGTGATCGGCGGGATCCGCCGGCTGACCGGCCTGGGCGGGGCGTCCGGCGAGGAGCACCAGTTCGAGTTCATCGGCGCCGGTCAGGTGCTGCTGCAGTCGACCGAGGTGCTGATGGCCGACCGCAACGTCGGCCAGGTGCACGCCGAGGCGGGCGTGCCGATGGGCGGGGTGCCGTCGCAGCCCGCGGCCGCGGGCCACGGCGGGGGCAACCTCAACGTGCCCGGACTCGGTAACCTGGGCGACCTCGGGCGGCGCTTCGGTCTGTAAAGTCGTACAAGATTGAACTAAATGCGGTATGCTCGCACCATGGATACGCGCACGATCGACGCCGCCGACGTCCCCCCCTCGCAGCCGGAGGAGGGGACTCCGTGGCTCAGCGCCCGGGAGCAGCGGCTGTGGCGCGCCCACCTGGAGGTCTCCAAGCTGCTGGACTACCAGCTCAGCCGCGAACTCCAGCCGCACAACCTCGCGATCAACGACTACGAGATCCTGGTCGTGCTCTCCGAGGCACCCGAGCGGCGGATGCGGATGACCGACCTGGCCACCGCGACCCTGCAGTCCAAGAGCCGGCTCTCGCACCAGATCACGCGGATGGAGACGGCCGGGCTGGTCCTGCGGCAGGAGTGTCCGGGTGACCGGCGCGGCCTCTACGCCCACCTCACCGAGCAGGGCTGGGAGACCATGCAGAAGGTCGCCCCGGACCACGTGCGCAGCGTCCGGACGCACTTCATCGACCGCTTCAGCCCCGAGCAGCTGGACGCGATGTACCAGGCCCTGGCCCCGGTCGCCGAACACCTGCGGGACCTCCGCGGCCGGGCGTAACTTCGCCCGCTCGCTGTACTTTCGCCCGCTCGCCTCCGGGGCGCTTCGACCCGGCGCCGACACTCGTCGCTCCAACGCCCTCGTACCTCGGTCGTCCTCGCTCCTCCCTTTCGGCACCGGCGCGCCCCTTCGGCTCGGGGCGGGTCGGGTGGGTGGCAGGACTACGGAAGGCCGGCACCGGCGCGCCCCTTCGGCTCGGGGCGGGTCGGGTGGGTGGCAGGGCGGGTTCGGAACGGGCCGGTTGTGCCGGGGCCCGGTCGGCCGTCGGGTGCGGCGGGTGACCGGGCCCCTCGTCGTGTTCAGCCCTGGGTGAGTCCGGCGACCAGCTCGTCGGCGGCGCCGTAGGGGTCCAGCTCGCCGGCCACCACCCGCTCGGCCAGGGTGGCCAGGTGGCGGTCGCCGTGCAGGTCGCCGATCCGGGAGCGCAGCGCGGCCAGCGCGATCGCCTCGATCTCGTCACCGGCCCGGCGGCGGCGGCGCACGGCCAGCTCGCCGTGCTCCTCCAGCCAGGCGCGGTGCTTCTCCAGCGCCTCGACCACCTCGTCGACGCCCTCGCCGCGGGCCGCAACGGTCTTCACGATCGGGGGCCGCCAGTCCCCCGGCTCGCGGGTCTCGCCGAGGCCGAGCATGTGGTTCAGCTCCCGGGCGGTCGCGTCGGCGCCGTCCCGGTCGGCCTTGTTCACCACGAAGACGTCGCCGATCTCCAGGATCCCGGCCTTGGCGGCCTGGATCCCGTCGCCCATCCCGGGGGCGAGCAGCACCACGGTGGTGTCCGCCTGGGCGGCGATCTCCACCTCGGACTGGCCGACGCCGACGGTCTCCACCAGGATCACGTCGCAGCCGGCCCCGTCCAGCACCCGCAGCGCCTGCGGGGCCGACCAGGAGAGGCCGCCGAGGTGGCCGCGGGTGGCCATCGAGCGGATGAACACCTCGGGGTCGGTGGCGTGGTCCTGCATCCGGACCCGGTCGCCGAGCAGCGCGCCGCCGGAGAACGGCGAGGACGGGTCCACCGCCAGCACCCCGACCCTCTTGCCGAGCCGCCGGTAGGCGGTGACCAGGGCGGAGGTCGAGGTGGACTTGCCCACGCCGGGCGAGCCGGTCAGCCCGACGGTGTAGGCCCGGCCGGTGTAGGGGGCCAGCGCCGCCATCGCCTCGCGCAGCTGCGGGGCGGCGTTCTCGACCAGCGAGATCAGCCGGGCCACCGCACGCGGCCGGCCCGCGCGGGCCTGCTCGACCAGGGTCGCGACATCGATCATCAGGAGCTCCTAGCGCCGAAGGGCCGCGGACCGCTGGTGGCGGTCCGCAGCCCCTGAGGTAAGTCGGATGATCAGGCCTTCGCGGCCTGCTCCTTCGGGACGCGGACGATCAGCGCGTCGCCCTGGCCGCCGCCGCCGCAGAGCGCGGCCGCGCCGACGCCGCCGCCGCGCCGCTGGAGCTCCAGCGCCAGGTGCAGCACCACGCGGGCACCGGACATGCCGATCGGGTGGCCGAGCGCGATCGCGCCGCCGTTGACGTTGACGATGTCGGAGGAGACGCCCAGGTCCTTGGTCGACTGGTGGGCGACGGCCGCGAACGCCTCGTTGATCTCGATCAGGTCGAGGTCGCCGACCTCCAGGCCCTCCTTGGCCAGCGCGTGCTTGATCGCGTTGGACGGCTGCGACTGCAGCGAGTTGTCCGGGCCCGCGACGTTGCCGTGCGCGCCGATCTCGGCGATCCAGCTCAGGCCCAGCTCCTCGGCCTTGGCCTTGCTCATCACGACCACCGCGGCGGCGCCGTCGGAGATCTGCGAGGAGGTGCCGGCGGTGATCGTGCCGTCCTTGGTGAAGGCCGGGCGCAGCTTGGCCAGGCCCTCGACGGTGGTGTCCGCCCGGATGCCCTCGTCCTGGCTGAAGACCACCGGCTCGCCCCTGCGCTGCGGGATCTCCACCGGGGCGATCTCGGCCTCGAAGACGCCGTTCTGCTGGGCCTTGGCCGCCCGCTGGTGGGACGCGGCGGCGATCTCGTCCTGGACGTCGCGCGGGATGCCCAGGCGGGTGTTGTGCTTCTCGGTGGACTCGCCCATCGGGATGTTCTCGTAGGCGTCCGTGAGGCCGTCGTGCGCCATCGCGTCCAGCAGCTCGATCGCGCCGTACTTGTAGCCCTCGCGGGACTTCGGCAGCAGGTGCGGGGCGTTGGTCATGGACTCCTGGCCGCCGGCCACCACGATGTCGAACTCGCCGGCCCGGATCAGCTGGTCGGCCAGCGCGATGGCGTCCAGGCCGGAGAGGCAGACCTTGTTGATGGTGAGCGCCGGGACGTTCATCGGGATGCCCGCCTTGACGGCGGCCTGGCGGGCCGGGATCTGGCCGGCGCCGGCCTGCAGCACCTGGCCCATGATCACGTACTGGACCTGGTCCCCCGCGACGCCGGCCCGCTCCAGGGCGGCCTTGATCGCGACGGCCCCGAGGTCGGCGCCGGAGAAGCCCTTGAGCGAACCGAGCAGGCGACCCATCGGGGTCCGCGCACCGGCAACGATCACAGAGGTGGTGTTGGTCATGGGACGAGCCCCTTCGCACGTCGTGGCCAGGTGAGGATTCCGCTCAATGTACTGACCTGCTACCCGTCCGTCACCGGACCGACGGTGTGATCGAGCGCACTGGCACGATCCAGTCAACACCGTGTCAACCCGGTCCGGGTGAACCCCGCCCGTGTGAGCAGGCTCGCACCCGGATCGCTGGCGCACCCCGCCCGCATGCGCTGCACTGTTGCCGTCCCGTAGCCCGCCCAGACCCGGAGGCCACCGTGCTCACCCGCATCGACCACATCGGCATCGCCTGCCGAGACCTCGACAAGACGGTCGAGTTCTACCGCGCCACCTACGGCTTCGAGGTGTTCCACAGCGAGGTCAACGAGGAGCAGGGGGTGCGCGAGGCCATGCTCAAGATCAACGACACCGGTGACGGCGGCGCCTCCTACCTGCAGCTGCTGGAGCCCACCCGGCCCGACTCCGCCGTCGGCAAGTGGATGGAGAAGAACGGCGAGGGCGTCCACCACATCGCGTTCGGCACCGCCGACGTGGACGGCGACTCCGAGTCCATCCGCGCCAAGGGCATCCGGGTCCTCTACGAGCAGCCCCGGATCGGCTCGATGGGCTCCCGGATCACCTTCCTGCACCCCAAGGACTGCGGCGGTGTGCTGACCGAGCTGGTCACCGCCGCCGAGCCCGGCGAGCACGACGAGCACTGACCCGCACCCGGGTGCCGTCGGGCTCCGACGGCACCCGCCGGGGGTCCGCCCAGGGCCTGCCGAGGGGCCCGCGGCCCTCATGACCCGTCAGTAATGTCGCCCGATGCCCGGAAAACCCCTACGCGGCCATTCCCCCGCGGGACGCTCCCACTACAATGCCCAGGTGCGCGAAGACTCCGGGGGACGGAGGCGACGGGCACGGCCGATGACAGGCCTGTCCGCCCAGCGGTGGACCGGCCCGTCGCAGGGGAGTCCATTACGCGGGCACGGCTGAACAGTCGCAGTTCGGATCTGTCACCATTCTCCACAAGGCAAGAGTTCGCCCAGGAGTCCACCCGGACGGGGGAACGCGGCACGACCGCGCTCCGACGCCCAGGACTTCGACAACCGCGGCGGACGCCCCCGACCAGAACAGGGGCCGTCCACCGGCTGCGGATGCAAGGACCAGTCGGACCGGGGCCCCGGACACGGGAGCCGGGGTGCGGCCGGGTCGAGGACGCGACCAGGAGATGGATGGGACCGCGGAGTGCGGGGCTACGACCGCTACGAGGTTGACGATCACCTCTCCCAGTTCGAGGCCGAGATGGATCGGACTCGCAAGGAGCGGGACAAGACCGTCGAGCATGCCGAGGACCTCGCCTACCAGGTGGAGGTGCTCCGGGCCAAGCTGCACGAGTCCCGTCGCATGCTCGCCCAGCCGCGTGCTTTCGACGCCGTCTCCGGCCAGGCCGAGCAGCTGCTCCGCACCGCCGAGATGCAGGCCCAGCAGCTGCGTGCCGACGCCGAGCGGCAGCTGCGCGACTCCCAGCAGGCCACCCAGCGCCTGATGGCCGAGGCCGCCGAGCGCACCGCCCGGCTGGAGGCCGAGCTGGCCGCCCGCCGCCGCCAGCTGGAGGACGAGCTCGCCGAGCTGCGGCGCAGCGCCGAACAGCACGTCAACGAGAACGTCAACTGGGCCGAGCAGACCCGGGCCGGCACCGAGCAGGAGGCCCAGCGCCTGCTCCAGGAGGCCCGCGCCGAGGCCGAGCGGATGATGGCCGCGGCCCGCGCCGAGGCCGCCGCGCTGTCCGACCACGCCCGCGCCCAGACCGCCGCCGACGTCGACGCCGCCCGCGGTGAGGCCCAGGCCGCCGCCGAGGCCGCCCTCCACCGCGCCCAGACCGACGCCGAGCGCCTGCTGCGCGCCGCCTCCGAGCAGGCCCAGCAGGCCGGCGCCCAGGCCGCCGCCGACGTGAACGCCGCCCGCGGCGAGGCCCAGCAGCAGCTGGCCGCCGCGCACGCCGCCGCCGAACAGCAGCTCGCCGCCGCGCAGGCCGAGATCGGCCGGCTCAAGGAGCACGCCAGCGCCGAGCAGGCCCGCGCCGAGGAGGCGCTCGCGCACGCCCAGGCCGAGATCGAGCGGCTGCGCGCCGAGGCGATCGCCGAGGCCGAGCGCACCCGTCGGGAGTCCGCCGAGCTGCGCGCCCAGGCCGAGGCCGCCGCCGAGCAGCTCCAGGCCGATGCCGAGGCCGCCGCCGTCCGCAAGGTCGCCGACGGCGAGGCCGCCAGCGAGCAGCGCTCGCAGACCGCCCGCGCCGAGGTCGCCCGGATGGTCGCCCAGGCGACCAAGCAGGCCGAGACCATCCGGGCCGAGGCCGCCACCAAGCAGGCCGAGGCGGAGGCCGCCAGGGCGGCCGCCGCCGAGGAGAGCGAACGGCTGCGCGCCACCGCCGAGTCGGTCGCCGGCCAGCTGCGGTCCGAGGCCGAGGCCGCCATCGCGGAGCTGCGCTCGCAGGCCGAGCGCGACGTCGCCGAGCTGCGGGCCCAGGCCGAGGCCGCCGCCGAGCAGCTGCGCAGCGAGGCCGAGGAGGCCGGCCGGGCGGCCGGCGCCAAGGACGCCACCGTCCACCTCGCCAAGGCCGCCAAGACGGCCGAGGAGATGCTGGGCCGGGCCAACCAGGACGCCGAGACCGCCAGGGCCGAGGCCACCACGGAGGCCGAGCGGATCCGCGCCGAGGCCGCCGCCGAGGCGGAGCGGCTGCGCGAGCAGGCGCAGGCCGCCGTCGAGCAGGCCCAGAACGCCGCCCTGGACGACGCGGCCGGCATCCGCGAGCGGGTCCGGCAGATGCAGGACGAGGCCGCCAGGCTGCGGGCCGAGGCCGAGGAGCTGCGCGCCCAGGCCGCCGCCGAGGCCGACCGGGTCCGCGGCGAGGCCCGCCGGCAGGCCGTCCTGCAGATCGAGGAGTCGGCGAAGAACGCCGAGGAGCTGCTGACCAGGGCCAAGACGGACGCGGACGAGCTGCGCGCCGGCGCGGCCGCCGAGATCGAGCGGCTGCGCGAGCAGACCAAGCAGCAGGCCGCCGAGACCCAGGGCCGCGCCGAGCAGACCCTCGACCGGGCCCGCGCCGAGGCCGAGAAGATCGTCGCCGGTGCCGAGCAGCAGGGCCAGGACGCGCTCGCCGCGGCCAAGGCCGCGGCCGCCGAGAACCGCTCCGCCGCCGAGCGTGAGACCGCCGAACTGCGCCGCGAGGCAACCGAGTTCGACCAGCGGGTGCGGGCCGGGGCGAACGCCGACGCGCAGGCCGTCCGGGCCGACGCGCAGGCCGAGGCCACCGCCGTGCTGGACGCCGCGGTCGCCGACGCCGAGCGGCTGCGCGCCGAGGCCGACGCCGAGCTGGCCCGGACCCGGGCCGAGGCCGACGCCGCCGCCGAGGCGCTGCGCGAGGAGAGCCGGCGCGAGCGCGAGAAGGCCGCCGCCGGTCTGCTCCGCGAGCGCGAGGAGACCGCCGAGCAGCTGGCCGCCGCCCGAACCGCCCGCGAGCAGGCCGAGACGGCCGCCGCCGAACTCACCGAGCGCACCGCCGCCGAGACCACCGCGCTCCGCGAAGCCGCCGAGGCCCACGCCGACCGGCTCCGCACCGAAGCCGAACGGACCGCCGCCGAACTCACCGAGTACACCGCCGCCGAGACGGCCCGTCTGCGGGCGGAGGCCGAGGAGGCGCTGGAGGCCGCCCGGGCCGCCGCCGAGCAGCGGACGGCCGAGGCCGAGGCCGCCGCTTCGGCGCTGCGCGAGCGGGCCGAGGCCGATCTGGCCCTGGCCTCCGAGCAGGCCGAGACCGTCCGGGCCGAGGCCGGCCGGGAGCTGTCCGAGGCGCGTGCCACCGCCGAGTCGATCCGCGCCGAGGCGCGGGCGGTGCTGGAGCGGGCCGGCGTCGAGGGCGAGGAGCTGACGGCCGCGGCCAGGGCCGAGGCCGCCGAGCTGGTCGCCAACGCCGAGGACGAGGCCGCCGAGGTCCGCCAGTCGGTGGCCGGGATGCACGAGGCCGCGTCCCTGCAGATCGCCGAGCTTCGGGCCACCGCCGAGCGCGAGGCCGCCGAGGTCCGCCGGGAGGCCGAGCAGGCCGCCGCCGAACTGCGCGACACCGCCGAGCGGGAGACCACCGAGCAGCGCGCGCTGGCCGACCGGGAGACCGCCGAGCTGCGCGAGCGCACCGCCCGCGCGATCGCCGAGCAGCACGAGACCGCCGACCGGGAGACCACCGAACAGCGGGCCCTGGCCGACCGGGAGACCGCGGACCTGCGGGCCCGGACCGCCGCCGAGACGACCGCGCTGCGCGAGCAGACCGAGCTGGAGCTGGCCGGCGAGCGCCAGGCCGCCGAGGCCGAGCTGGCCCGCCGCCGCGCCGAGGCGCAGGCCTACGACGAGCAGCTGCGCGCCGAGGCCGAGGCCGAACTGCACGCCGCCCGGGAGAACGCCGAGCAGCAGCGCGCCGCCGGCGAGGAGCGGGCCGCCGCCACGATCGCCGAGGCCGAGGAGTTCGCCGCCGCGCTGCGGGCCGAGGCCGAGGAGTACGCGCTGGCCACCCGGTCCCTCGCGGACGACTACGACGCGGACACCCACGCCCGCGCCGACGCCTTCGACGCGGAGATCCGCGAGGCCGCCGAGCATTTCGACAAGGCCACCCGCGAGCAGGCCAAGTCCGTCCTGGAGCGGGCCTTCGCCGACGCCGAGGCGCTCGGCGAGGACGCCCAGACCACCGCGCTGGCCACCACCGCCGCCGCCGAGGAGCAGGCGGACGCGATGGTCGCGGCCGCCCGCAAGGAGGCCGACCGGCTGGTCGCGGCCGGCGAGGCGGCCGGGCAGGCCGCGGTCGAGAAGGCCCGGGCCGACGCCGACGCGCTGCTCTCCGAGGCCCGCCGGGACGCCACCGCGATCCGCGAGCGCGCCGAGGAGCTGCGCGAGCGCACCGACGCCGAGGTGGAGGCCCTGCACGAGCGCGCCCGCAAGGAGAACGCGCAGGCGATGAAGTCGGCCGGCGAGCGGGTGGACGCGCTGGTGACGGCCGCCCAGGAGCAGCTGACCGAGGCCGAGGAGCAGGCGGTGGCCGCCGTCGCCGAGGCCGAGGAGCGGGCGGCGGCGCTGATCGCGGCCGCCGAGGAGCACGCCAACGAGCTGAACTCGCGGGCGTCCGCCGAGGCCAGCAAGGTCCGGATCTCGGCCGTCCGCAAGGCCGAGGGCCTGCTGAAGGAGGCCGAGACCAAGCTGGCCGACTCGACCGACCGCGCCGAGGCCCTGATCATCAAGGCCGAGGCCAAGCTGAAGTCCGCCCAGGAGGAGTCCGAGGAGCGGATCGAGACGGCGGCGGCCGAGGCGGAGAAGCGCCTGCGGACCGCCGACGAGGCCGCCGACGAGCAGATCGAGCTGGCGAAGGCGGAGGCCGAGCGGGTGCTCGCCGAGGCACGGACCGAGGCGAAGCGGGTCACCGACGAGGGCCGGCGCGAGCTGGACGAGCTGGTGCGCCGCCGCAAGGACATCAACACCGAGATCTCCAGGGTGCAGGACGTGCTGTCCGCGCTGGAGGCGTTCGAAGCACCGTCACCGGTCGTGCAGGCAAACGGGGGAAGTACGAGCAAGAAAGACGGGGGGGCCAAGGCGGGTGCCGGAGTCGGCTCCCCCCGGTCGGGTGGCAATCGTTCCGGCAGCGCACCACCCGATTGAGCGGACATTCTCCGCGAGACAACGGCATTTCGCCGACGACACTCCGGTACCGTGTCAGGATTCCCTCAACCACCTCAGCGGTTTGACGACAGGAAGCCCAGAACCCCATGAGCGACAGTCACTCCCCTCACGGCTTCGACCTGGTGCGCCGTGGGTACGAGCGCGCCCAGGTCGACGAGCGGATCACCAAGCTGGTGGCCGACCGTGACAGTGCCCTGACCCGGATCAGCGCGCTGGAGAAGCGCATCGAGGAGCTCCACCTGGAGACCCAGACCGCGCAGGCGGCGGTCACCGAGGCGGAGCCCTCCTACGCCGGTCTCGGCGCCCGGGTCGAGAAGATCCTGCGACTCGCCGAGGAGGAGGCCAAGGACCTGCGCGACGAGGCGCACCGCGCCGCCGAGCAGCACCGCGAGCTCGCCGAGGCCGCCGCCCAGCAGGTCCGCACCGAGGCCGAGAACTACGCCAAGGACCGCAAGGCCAAGGCCGAGGACGAGGGTCTGCGGATCGTCGACAAGGCCAAGAGCGACAGCGCCCAGCTGCGCGCCGAGGCCAACAAGGACGCCCAGAACAAGCGCGAGGAGGCGGACGCCCTCTTCGAGGAGACCCGCACCAAGGCCGCCCAGGCCGCGCTGGAGTTCGAGACCAACCTGGCCAAGCGCCGCGAGCAGTCCGAGCGCGACCTGGCCGCCCGTCAGGCCAAGGCCGAGAAGCGCCTGGCCGAGATCGAGCACCGGGCCGAGCAGCTGCGCCTGGAGGCCGAGAAGCTGCGCACCGACGCCGAGCGCCGCGCCCGCCAGACGGTGGAGACGGCCCAGCGCCAGTCCGAGGACATCGTGGCCGACGCCAACGCCAAGGCCGACCGGATCCGCAGCGAGTCCGAGCGCGAGCTGGCGGCGCTCACCAACCGCCGCGACAGCATCAACGCCCAGCTGACCAACGTCCGCGAGATGCTGGCGACGCTGACCGGCGCGGCCGTGGCCGCCGCCTCGCTGCCGAACGACGACACCATGGGCGTGCCCGCCCAGCAGTCGCGCTGACGCCGCGGCAGGACGGGCCCCCACCCTTGCGGGTGGGGGCCCGTCCTGCTGTCCCCCGGGGCGGCTCCCTGGCGGCCCCTGGCGGCCCGGAGCGGGAAGTCGGCCGGCCCGACTCCCCACTCCCCGGGTTCACCGCGGATAGGCCCCGTCGGGCCGCTGGTGGCCACAGCTCAGCTGGTTGCCGTCGTCGTCCGAGACGGTGCCGAACCACGAGGTGCACCAGACCGAGACCGAGTCCCGCCAGTACTGCACCTCGAAGGGGTGTCCGGAGCCGTAGTCGCCGTACGAGGTGACGATGAAGGTCTCCCCCGGGCGCATCCAGTAGTCCTCGCCGAGCGGCTCCAGGGTCAGTTCGAGCAGCCCCTCCCCGCGGTTGGTGACCGGTACCCGGCCGGTCACCTCCAGCGCCGAGAAGTCCCAGCCGCCGGTCTCCGCCCGCTCCTCCTTCATCGCGTCACCCGTGCCAGCAGCCCGCGCACCGCCGCGTCGAACGCCTCCGGCGCCTCCAGCGCGCTCAGGTGCCCCACGCCGGGGATGACGGTCAACTCGGCGTCGGGCCGCGCCCGCACCATCAGCTCGGCCTCTTCGAGCGGCATCAGGCCGTCCAGCTCCCCCGCCACGACGGCGGTCGGCACCCGTACCCCGGCGAGCACGTCCAGGGTCTGCGGCCGGGCCGCCATCGCCCGCTGCGCCCAGGCCACCGCCGCCGGCGACGCGGCGGCGATCATGCCCTGGACCCGATCGACCAGGTGCCCGGAGTCCGGCCCGAGCTGGCCCGCCGCCATCCGCTCGTCGAGCAGCAGCTGGACGCTGTCCCGGGCCAGGACGGCGGCGGCGATCCGCTCGCGGTTGGCCCGGGCGGCGTCCGTGTCGGCGGTCGCCTTGGTGTTGGCCAGCAGCAGACCGGCCATCCGCCGCGGGTGGCGGCGGGCGAAGGCGAGCGCCACGTACCCGCCCATCGAGAGACCGCCGATCACCGCCCGGTCGATCCCGGCCGCGTCCAGCAGCAGGGCGACGTCGTCGGCCACCGCGTCCAGCGAGGGCTCGTCCGTGCCCAGCTCGGTACTGCCGAAGCCGCGCTGGTCGGGCGCGAGCACCCGGGCCTCGTGGCCGGTCGTCCCGGGCAGCCCGTCCAGTTGGGCGGACCACATCGAGGCATCGAGCGGGAAGGCGTGCAGGAGCACGAGGGGCATTCCGGTACCACTCTCGCGGACCGACAATGCGGAGGGGAGCTGGGTCATGCGCCCACCGTAGTTCGGTGCGCCCGGCGGGCCCACTCAGCGGGCCACCCTGTCCGGTTTGTCATAGCCTGACGGAGAGTGAGGGAGCGCGAATGATCGAGTTGCACGAACTGACCAAGCGTTACGGCAAGACGCTCGCGGTGGACCGGCTCAGCTTCCAGGTGCCGCAGGGTGTGGTCACCGGGTTCCTCGGCCCCAACGGCGCCGGCAAGTCCACCACCATGCGGATGATCCTGGACCTCGACCGGCCCTCCGGCGGCCGCGTCACCATCGACGGCAAGAGATACGGGCAGCTCAGCGAGCCGCTGAAGTACATCGGGGCACTGCTGGAGGCCAAGGCCGTCCACCCCGGCCGGACCGCCCGCGACCACTTGCTCTGGCTCGCCCAGAGCAACCGCATCCCCACCGGGCGGGTGGACGAGGTGCTCGCCCTGGTCGGCCTCACCCCGGTCGCCCGCAAGCGCGCCCGCGGCTTCTCGCTCGGCATGGGCCAGCGGCTCGGCATCGCCTCCGCCCTGCTCGGGGACCCGGAGATCGTGATGTTCGACGAGCCGGTCAACGGGCTCGACCCGGAGGGCATCCTCTGGATCCGCAACCTGATGAAGCGCCTCGCCGCCGAGGGCCGGACCGTCTTCGTCTCCTCCCACCTGATGAGCGAGATGGCCGTCACCGCCGACCACCTGGTCGTCATCGGCCGGGGCCGGCTCCTCGCCGACCTGCCGATGGCCGAGTTCATCCGGCGCAACTCCCGCACCGCCGTCCGCCTGCGCAGCCCCCAGCCCGAGCGGCTGCTGGACGTCCTGGCCGGTGCCGGGCTGCGCGGCGAACCGGGCCCGGACGGCTCCTACGAGGTGGTCGACGGCGAGCTCGCCGCGCTCGGCGACCTGGCCGCCGCCCACGGGGTGGTGCTGCACGAGCTGAGCCCCCAGCAGGCCTCGCTGGAGGAGGCCTTCATGCAGATGACCGCCGACTCGGTGGAGTACCACGCCGGGAGCGGCGAGGGCCGCGACGCGGCCGGGGCGCCCGGCACCTGGGGCGCGAACTGGCAGGGCGCGGCGGCGCAGCAGGAGCCGGCGGCCGTACAGCAGAAGGAGAACTGAGATGGCGTCCTTCCCCGCGGTGCTGCGCTCCGAGTGGACGAAGATCCGCAGTGTCCGGTCGACGGTCTGGACGCTCGCGCTGGCCTTCGTGGTCACCCTCGGTATCGGCGCCCTGCTGTCGCTGCTCACCAACAACAACTTCGAGGAGTTCCGGGGCGACGCGGACAGCCCGTTCGACGCCACCGGGACGGCCTTCTCCGGCATCATCCTCGGCGAACTGGCCATCATCGTCTTCGGCGTGCTGGCGGTGGGCAACGAGTACAGCAGCGGAATGATCAGGGTCACCCTGGCGGCCGTCCCGCAGCGCGGGACCCTGCTCACCGGCAAGATGGTGGTGCTCGGCGCGCTGGCCTTCGCGGTCTCCCTGGTCACCGCGTTCATCACGTTCTTCGTCGGCCAGGCGCTGCTCGGCGACCACTCCACCAGCCTCGGCGAGCCGCACGTGCTGCGCGCGGTGTTCGGCGCGGCGATGTACCTGACGCTGCTCTGCCTCTTCTCGGCCGGCGTCACCGCGATGCTGCACAACCAGACGCTGGCGCTGGGCGTGCTGGTGCCGTTCTTCTTCCTGCTCTCGCCGATCCTCTCGGCGGTGCCGAAGGTCAAGACGCTGGCGCACTACTTCCCCGACTACGCGGGCTCGCGGATGATGCTCGTCTACGAGCAGCACAACCAGCCGTACGGGCCGTGGGCCGGCTTCGCGATCTGCCTGGCCTGGACGGTGGCCGCGCTGGTCGGCGGCGCGCTGGTGCTGAAGAACCGCGACGCCTGACCGGCTCGCCGACGCGGCCGCGGCGCCCTCAGTACCGGGGTGCGCCGCGGCCGCGCTGGATGTTCGAGGCCCGGCGGTCGCGGGCGCCCCAGCAGGCCCGGTGCCAGTGCCGGCGGTCGTCCACCCCGGCCCCGTACATCGGCCACGCCACCACGTGGCCCACGCCCGGCGGGATCTCCTGGTCGCAGCCCGGGCAGCGGTAGTGCCGGCCAGCGGTGCCGGCCACCGTCTGCACCACCCACTCGTCCCCCCGGTAGCTCTCGGTGCGGCGCAGCGCGCCGCCGAGCGGGGCGGCCGGCGCCGAGTCCTCGTGATCGGCTGCGCTCTTGATCCGGTTGCGGCGGGGCGACACGTCTGGCTACCTCTCTACGGGGGCTCGTGACCGTTCCAGGTTACGGCCGGCGCGCACCCCTCGAAGCCACTATCACGGCGCCGCCCGGCGCTTCGGTGTTTCCCGTGATATCCACCCGTTCTTCTGTGAAATTCGTGGTTCGGCGTGCCATTGGCACATGACATCGGTTACTCACAAGGGGAGAGGCGGGGCCCGCAGACCCTGCGCGCACCCGAGGAGGCCCAAGGATGACCAAGACCAGCGCCCGCGCCGAGACCCGCCGACCCGTCGGAGTCCGGCCGCCCACCGTCGGCCCGGCACCCACGACCGCCGGCCCGGCCACCGCCACCGGCACCCCCCTGCCGGCGCCCCAGCGCTCCGCCGCACGCCCCGCGGACACCGCACCGGTCAAGGTCGGTGCCTTCCTGCTCTCCGCCCAGTTCCCCGGACAGACCCACGGCGAGGCGCTGGACCGGACGGTCCGGGCCACCGTCGAGGCCGAACGGGCCGGCCTGGACAGCGTCTGGCTCGCCGAGCACCACTTCGTCCCCTACGGCGTCTGCCCGAACGCGGCCACGCTCGCCGCGATGCTGCTCGGCCGCACCCGCCGGATCGGGATCGGCACGGCGGTCAGCGTGCTCTCCACCGCGCACCCGGTGGCCCTCGGCGAGCAGGCCGCGATGCTGCACCTGGTCTCCGGCGGGCGCTTCACGCTCGGGGTGGGGCGCGGCGGTCCGTGGATCGACCTCGATGTCTTCGGCGGCGGGGTGGAGGCCTTCGAGCAGGGCTTCCCGGAGCGGCTCGACCTGCTGCTGCGCTGGCTGCGCGGCTCCCGGGTGGGCGCGGACGGCCCGCAGTTCAGCTTCCCCGAGGTGGCCGTGGTGCCGCGTGCCACCGAACCGCCCCGCCGGCCCGACCTCGGCGCCTGGCTCGGGCTCGGCGACCAGTCCGGACTGCTGCGCTTCCCCCGCCAGCGGGTGGAGGCGGACGCGCCCGTCGACGAACTCACCGCCTCGGGGCGCCCGGTGGCCGGCCCGCCGCTGGTGGTGGCCTGCACCTCACCCGGCGGGGTCCGGCTCGCCGCCGAACGCGGCCTGCCGATGCTGCTCGGCATGCACTCCGGGGACGACGACAAGCTGCGGATGCTGGAGCTCTACCGCACCGCCTGGCTGGCCGCCGGGCGCGGCGAGGAGCAGCTGCGCCGGATCGGCCGCCAACACGTCGCGGCCGGGGTGGCGCAGGTCGACGACCGGACCTCGACGGCCCGGGCCACGCTGCTGCGCGCGATGCCCGGCTGGTTCGAGTACGGGCTCGGCGCCCACCGCACGGTGGACGGCCGGGAGCGCAAGATGCGCGACCCGCACGCGTACACCGAACTGCTCTGCGACCTGCACGCGGTGGGAACGCCGAAGCAGTGTGCCGACCGGCTGCTGGCCACCGCCGAGCGCACCGGCATCCGGCGCTTCGCCCTCCTCGCCGAGGGCAGCGGCGACCGTGAGGCCACCCTGCGGAACATCGCCCGGCTCGGCTCCGAGGTGCTGCCGCAGCTGGGCTGACGTCGCCGGGCCGCCCCTCCCCTGAGCGGAGTGGGGCGGCCCGGTGGCGGTTCCGGTGCCGCGGCGGCGGCACCGGCGTTCCCCGCGCCGTCGAACCGGCACGGTCGGCCCGCGCGATCAGCAGTCCCGGAGTTCCTCGGACTGGTTGAGCAGCTGCTCCCGGACGGACGTGAAGCGATCGAACCGCGCCTCGTTGGAGTCCGACGGCAGGAACACCGCCACCCGGTGACAGTTCTGGAAGGCCAGCCGGACGCCGAAGTGGCGCTGCAGCGCACCCCGGATGGCGTCGCTGGCGAGGGCCCGGAGGAGCTGGCCGCGGGCCTGCTCGCTGGGCGGCGGAACGTGGTTGTCGGCGAAGTCGGTGCCGTCGACCTTCGCCTGGGCGACCAGCGAGCTGATCAGCTCCCAGGCGTACGGCAGGGAGACGCGGACGCAGTCGACGAATTCCCGCTCGTCGACCTCGCCCCGCTCGGCCTTTTCCAGCAGGGCCGGTGAGACGTCGAGCGACATGGATTCTCCTCTCGCGGTCCACCCGCGCGGCGCCCGGGTGGTGATGCGTAGTCCAAGCTGAGGGTGAGGGTGGGCGAAACGCGCGTGATGTCCGGAACGCCGTCGGACGGCTGTTTCCGGCACCGCGCGGAGGCGGCGGCGCCGAGGCCGCGTCGGAGGACGCGTCGGGGGCACCGGCCGCTCAGGACAGCGTGGCAGCCGATCGGGGGCGAGGCCGGGGATTCCTGTGGATTGCTCCGTAAATACGCCTTGCTGCACCAGATTGGCCGGATCCTGCTGGATCGTTCATCTGAAGTCTCCGTCCCCGTTGACAGCTCCGCTGCAAGCAAGCCGTCACACACCGTAGCTGCCCGTGGGAATGGGCGCCAGAGTGCCGACAGGCATTCGCGGGATCGCCGAACTTCCATGTTCGCGGGGTTCGCGGATTCTTCACCCGGCCGTCGCGGAATCGCATCAACTGGCCCCGGTGGGCTAGCGTGGTCGACCGTGCGTCTCGTAATTGCCCGCTGCTCAGTCGACTATGCCGGTCGGCTCTCCGCCCATCTGCCCTCCGCCACCAGGCTCATCCTGGTCAAGGCCGACGGCAGCGTCAGCATCCACGCCGACGACCGCGCCTACAAGCCGCTCAACTGGATGTCCCCGCCGTGCACCCTCAAGGTGGGCGACGGGGTCTGGACAGTGATCAACAAGGCCGGCGAGAAGCTCATCATCACGCTGGAGGAGGTGCTCCACGACTCCTCCCACGAACTCGGGGTGGACCCCGGCCTGATCAAGGACGGTGTCGAAGCACACCTCCAGGAGCTGCTGGCCGACCGGATGGAGGTGCTCGGCGCCGGCTGGTCGCTCATCCGCCGCGAGTACCCGACCGCGATCGGCCCGGTCGACATCCTCTGCCGCGACTCCGACGGCACGACCGTCGCCGTCGAGATCAAGCGCCGCGGCGAGATCGACGGCGTCGAGCAGCTCACCCGCTACCTGGAGCTGCTCAACCGCGACCCGCTGCTCGCCCCGGTGAAGGGCGTGTTCGCCGCGCAGGAGATCAAGCCGCAGGCCCGCGTCCTCGCCACCGACCGCGGCATCGGCTGCGTGGTGCTCGACTACGACGGGCTGCGCGGCATCGACGACGACAAGCTCAAGCTGTTCTGACCGAATCAGCCTGACGTGGCCGTGCCGGTCGCCGTCGGCGAAGGCGTCCCCGGCGTGCTCGGTGCGGTGGTCGGGGAACTCGGGGTCGACGGAGCGGTCGTCGGGGGCGTCGTGCCCGGACCGGAACTGGTCGGCACCGAGGGCGGCACGGTCGGCTGAACCGGCGGCGGCACGGACGGGAGCACCGGCGGTTGCGGCTGGCCCGGGGAGGGCGACTGCGAGCCGGTCGCGGTGGGCGACCTGCTCGGCCTCTTCGACGCCGACCCGGACGCCGAGGGCGAGTGCGAAGTCCCGCCGCCCGCCGACGACTCCGGGCCCGCCGGCTCCTGCGCGGGCGAGGTCTCCGGGCCCTGCGAGCCCGACGCGTCGTCGGACGGCGTCGGTTCGGGGCTCAGGCTCGGCCGGGGCGCCGGCCGCCCCGCCGGCAGGCCGGTGCCGTCGTCCGTGCTGCTGAGCGGGTCGTTGCCGCGGTGCTCGTCCGGCCCGGTGACGCTCAGCCCGACCGCCGTCCCCAGCACGCCGAGCGCGAGGACGGCCGCCGAGGCGGCGATCACCGTGCGCCGGGTGCCGCCGGCCGTGCCGGGGGTGGTCTTGAACCGCCACGGCACCTGCGCGATGGCCCGGATGACGGGACGTCGGACGGGCGCCGGGGCGGTCGTCGCCGCGGCGGGCAGCTGCCGGCCGTCGGCGCGCAGCAGATCGAGCATCCGGCGGGCGCCGGCTGCCCCGCGCGGCTCGCCGAGCGCGGCCCGCAGGGTGAGGGCGGACTCCAGTTCGGCGACGGCCCGCCCGGGCTCCCGGACGCAGATCGCGTAGACGCCCAACTCGTGGTGGAACCAGGCCTCGTCGGCCCGGGAGCCGGTGTTGCGGGCGGCCTCCAGGCCGAGCAGCAGGGCGCGCTCCCAGGCGCCCCAGCGCAGCGCCAGGGCCAGCGCGGGGCCGGCCGCCCGGGCCAGCCGCAGGACGGCCGCGTGCCGGCCGGCGGCCCGGTCGGCCAGCAGCACCCCGATCACCACCTCCGCCTCGGCGGCGATCTGCTCCGTGGAGACCGAGCTGTGCCCGACCCACCAGGCGAAGTGCTGGGCGGCGCCGTCGATGCTGCGGCGGGCCGGCCAGTGCGGGGCGAGCAGGTCCAGCGCGCCCGCGGTGAGCCGGTGGTGGCCGCCGATGGACACCGCCAGCCCGGCGTCGGCGAGTTCGTGCAGCGCGCTCTCGCCCTGGCCGACGTCGATCAGCGCGGGCAGGTGCGGCGCGGTCGGGCACTCGCCGCCGAGCGCCACCGCGAGCCTCAGCACGGCCTGGGCCGGCTCGCTGAGGCCCCCGGCGAGCCGGACGGCGGGCGAGGCGCTCTCGGCCACCGACGGCAGCGGGACGGCCCCGCGCAGCTCGCTCTCACGGACCGCCGGGTCGGGGTGCCGGTCGGGCTCCTCGACCGCGCCGAAGACGTCCAGCCGGTCCTCCTCGGCGGCGACCAGCGCGTCCACGGCGACGTCCCGCTGGCGCAGCAGCGCGGCGGCCTGGACGAAGCGCAGCGGCAGCCCCTCGGACTCGAACCAGAGGTCGACCGCCCAGGCCTTCTCGGCCGCGTCCAGGGGCCGGCCGGCCAGCCGGGCGGCGAGCGCGAGGCAGGCGGACCGGGAGAGCCCGGCCACCAGGTGGTCCCGCAGCCGGGAGTCGGCGGACAGCGGCGGGCTGTCGGGCGCGACGGAGATCAGGAAGGCGCAGTCGGGGGCGGCGGCGAGCACCCGCTCCAGCTCCGCGCCGACCGGTTCGACCTCGTCGACGACCACGACCGCGCCGACCTGCGCGAGGTGCTCGGCGAGCTGCCCCGGGTCGGGCCGGAAGCCGGGGGCCTGGTGGGTGGCGGCGAAGAGGTCCTGGAGCAGGTCGTCGCCGGTGCGGCGGTGACCGCAGAGCTGGACGACGCCGCCGGGCGCGAGGTCGCCCGCCGCCTCGGCGACCGCCGAGAGCAGGGCGCTGCGACCCGAGCCGGCCTGCCCGACCAGGCGTATCGAACGCCCCTCGGCGAGCAGGCCGAGCAGGTGGGCGATGTCGGCCTCGCGGTCGAGCAGCGGCAGGTCGGCCGGGCCGGCGCCGAGGGCGAGCGGACCGACCGCGCGGCCGGGGCCGCCGACCGGTCCGCGGGCGGGTTCGGTGCGCCCGATCCGGCGCGGGCGGGGCCGCCACTCCTCGGGGCAGGGCCGGACCTCGGACCCCTCCGGGGTGCCGACGGTCACCAGCAGGGCCCCGGAGACCAGCTCACCGCCCCGGGTGCGGACGGCTTCCTGCCGGAACTCACCGGATGGCTGTCCCACGATCTGCTCCGCCCCTGGTCGGCCGACGACTCGGTACGGCCGTTCCGGACCGGGGGTGCGCCCCTGCCTCCGGCCGGGGGGACCCCCACCCCGCCGGGGCGGGAAGGAGCCGGTCCTGTCCCCGGCGGCCGTCTTCTGACGGCAGACTCTTGCACATCCGGTCCGGACCGCGCAGGGCGGTCCCTCCCCGGAGGGCGCGCGGGAGCGCTAGAGCACCGGGCCGAGGGCGGGCAGCGTGGCGCCGTAGGGCTCGGGGACGACGCCCTCGACGGCGAGGATGCGGTGCAGCCGGGTGGCCACCAGCAGGCGCTGGAGCTGGGCCGGGACGGAGCGCAGCACCAGCCGGCGGCCGATCCGGCCGGCCCGGCGGTGGGTCCCCATGATCACACCGAGGCCGGTGGCGTCCCAGAACTCCAGCCGGGTGAGGTCCAGTACGAGGTCGCCCCGACCGCCGTCGACGGCCTGGTGCAGCCGGACCCGCGCGTCGGCGGCGGTGCGCACGTCGAGGCGGCCCTCGATGGCCAGCGCCGTCTGGTCGCCCGTGATGCGCATGGTCTCCTCCTCCGCCTGGCGGTCACTGGTACGGGTCGTTCCGCCCCGGCCGCGCGGGCCCGGATCGGGTGTCCACCGGGCGGGCGTGGAGCCCCGCGCCCGGGCCGGCCGCAGCATCGTCGGCGTGGGCCGGGTCCCCCTCATCTGACGGTGAACCAGGTCCGCAGGTTGCTGGTTCCGGCCAGATCTGAAGCAACTTCACTCGTCCGAGGGAATATACGCAGGAAGTCTCCACACCTACGCTCGATTACCGCCCAAATCACCCGTCTGCGGCACCCGGCGTGAGGAAACTCACCCATCCCCGGCGAGGTGGGCCGTACGGTGCTGTGACCGCACGGCCCGGTCGGTCAGCGGCCCCGGCGGGTCACTTGGCCGGGTACGGGTAGAAGCCCTGCCCGCTCTTGCGGCCCAGGTCACCGGCGGTGACCATGCGGGCCATGATCTCCGGCGCGGCGAACTTCTCGTCCTTGGTCTCGGCGTAGATGTTCCGGGCGGCGTGCAGCAGGATGTCGACGCCGGTCAGGTCGGCGGTCTCCAGTGGGCCCATGGCGTGTCCGAAACCGAGTCGGCAGGCGGTGTCGATGTCCTCGGCGCTGGCGACGCCCGACTCGTACAGCTTGGCGGCCTCGACCACCAGCGCCATGATCAGGCGGGTGGTGACGAAGCCGGCCACGTCGCGGTTGACCACCACGACCTCCTTGCCGACCCCCTCGGCGAAGGCGCGCGCGGTGGCGAGCGTCTCGTCGCTGGTCTTGTAGCCGCGCACCAGCTCCACCAGGCGCATCAGCGGCACCGGCGAGAAGAAGTGCACGCCGACGACCGACTCGGGGCGCCCGGTGGCGGCGGCGATCCGGGTGATCGGGATGGCCGAGGTGTTGGAGGCCAGCACCGCGCCGTCCTTGGCGATCTTGTCGAGCTCCTTGAAGACGGCTTCCTTGACGTCCAGCTGCTCGAAGACCGCCTCGACCACGATGTCGGCCTCGGCCACCGCGCCCAGGTCCGTCGTGGTGGTGATCCGGCCGAGCGCCGCCTCGGCGTCCTCGGCGGTCAGCCGGCCCTTGGCGACGAACTTCTCGTACGAGGCCCGGATACCGGCCACACCGCGCTGCAGCGCGGCCTCGGTGACGTCCCGCAGCACCACCGGGTGTCCGGCCTGGGCGGAGACCTGGGCGATACCGGCACCCATCAGGCCGGCACCGATCACGGCGATCTGCTTGCTGGACGCGTTGCTCATGGCTGGGTCTCCCGGATGCCGTCGCCGCCCTGCGGGCGGGCCCTGAAGGCGGCTCAGCGCAGGGGTCACCCGCTCATGAGCCGCGCCGCTCATGCGCCGGACTCTAATGCCCTTCCGCCCGCCGTGGTGTCATCCGGGAGTGTGATCTGCGACTGACCTGGCCCGATACCGGAAGGCCGTTGTTCAGATCGTCAGACCGAGGTCCTGCGCGAGGATCGCCGCCTGCACCCGGCTGCGCATCCGCAGCTTGGCGAGGATCCGGCTGACGTGCGTCTTGGTGGTCGCCTCGGCCATCTCCAGCCGCTCGGCGATCTCGCCGTTCGACATCCCCGCGCCGATGCAGGCCAGCACCTCCCGCTCGCGCGGGGTGAGCCCCGACACCGACTCCCGCGTCTCGGGTCCGACCGCGCGGCCGGGGCGGGCGAAGGTGCCGATCAGCCGCCTGGTCACCGAGGGCGCCAGCATGCCGTCCCCGCGCGCCACCGTGCGGATGCCCTCGACCAGGGTGTCCGCCTCCAGGTCCTTCAGCAGGAAGCCGGCCGCGCCGGCCCGCAGCGCGCCGTAGACGTACTCGTCCAGGTCGAAGGTGGTCAGCACCAGCACCTGGGCGGCCCCCGCGGCCACCACCCGGCCGGTCGCCGAGACGCCGTCCAGCCGGGGCATCTGCACGTCCATCAGGACGACGTCGGGCCGCAGTTCCAGGGCCAGCCGTACCGCCTCCTCGCCGTCCGCGGCCTCCCCGACCACCTCCAGGTCCGGCTCCGCCCGCAGGATCATCACCAGCGCCGCCCGGACGGCCGCCTGGTCCTCGGCCACCAGCACCCGAATCGTCATGCCCGCCGCTCCCCTTCCGCCGCCACCGGCTCCCGCGGCAGCACCGCCCGTACGGTCCAGCGGTCCCCGACCGGACCGGCCTCGAAGCTGCCGCCGAGCAGCCCGGCCCGTTCCCGCATGCCCACCATCCCCGCCCGGGCGCCGGGCAGCTCCCGGCCCACGTCGGTGCGGTACGGGCTGTCCACGGTGATCCGCAGCTCCTGCGGGAGGTACTCCAGCAGGACGTGCACCCGGCCCGGGCCGGCGTGCTTGAGCGCGTTGGTGAGCGACTCCTGCACGATCCGGTACGCCGCCAGCCCGACCGGCACCGCCGGCTCCCCGCGCTCGCCGTGCTCCGCGAGCTCGAACTCCAGCCCCACGGCCCGCCCGGCGTCCCCGGCCTTGGCCAGCAGCGCGTCCACCGCGCCCAGGTCGGGCGCGGCGTACGACGCGTCGGCCTCGCCGCCGCCGCTGTCGCGCAGCAGCCCGATCATGCGGCGCATTTCGGCCAATCCCTGCACGCTGTTCTCCCGGATCACTCCCAGCGCCGCCACCAGCGGATCCTCCGCCGTCCGGTGCTGGCGTCGGGCCACCGACTGGGCGCCGGTGGCGTGGATCGCGATGGCCGACAGGTGGTTGGCCACCACGTCGTGCAACTCCCTCGCCATCCGCGCCCGTTCGGCGACCACCGCCTCGCGCCGGTCCATCTCGGAGAGCAGCGCGGTCTGCTCGGCGCGCAGCCGCTGGCTCTCCGCCTCCTCGCGGTGCCTGCGCACCAGGTCCCCGGTCCACACCGGTCCGAGGAAGATCAGCGAGGTGAGCACCACGACGGCCAGCGCCGTCGGGGCGTCGCTGTACAGGAACGACAGGCTGCTCAGGACGAGCACCGAGGCGGCGCCGGACAGGTGCAGGACGCGGGACATCCGCGGGCGGCCGTAGACCACCGCCGCGTAGAGCAGGTCGGTGTACATGATGGTGGTCGCGATCAGCGCACCGCTGAAGATGCTCGCCGCGAAGACCGCCCCGCCGAGCGTCACCGTCAGGATCGGGCGGGTGCGCCGGAACAGCTCCAGCGCGGCCGTGACCAGCAGCGGCGGCAGCACCAGCCAGCGCGGCACGGCCGAGGAGTGGTCGTAGACCTTGGACGCGATCAGCACCAGCCCGCCGACCAGCCCGAAGAGGGCGATCGCCCGGTCCTCCTGCCGCGGGGTGAGTGTCGGTCTGCGCACTCCCCCATCAGATCATCCCCGGCCGGCCCCCGGCTCCGGTCCAGGGAGGAGCCGCCGTACATCGAAAGGTGCAGGCAAGGCTCGGCGTCGGCGACGACGACGGGGGCGCCCCGGGCGGCAAGGCTGGGGGGTACCGCCGAGAAGTCCGGGAGTCACCATGATCGTCACCCTCGTCATCGGGGCCGAGGTCGCCTTCTGGGTGCTCCTCGCCCTCGGGCTCGCCACCCGCTACCTGCTGCGGCTGCGCGGGGTGAGCACCGCGCTGCTGGTCGGCCTGCCGGTGGTGGACCTCACGCTCTTCGTGCTCACCGTGCTCGACCTGCGCGGCGGCGCCACCGCGAGCTGGACGCACGCGCTGGCCGCGAGCTACGCGGGCTTCTCGATCGGCTTCGGGCCGTCCCTGGTCCGCTGGGCCGACCGGCACTTCCAGTACCGCTTCGCCGGCGGCCCCAAGCCCAAGGGCGCCCCCAAGTACGGGCCCGCGCGGACCCGCCACGAGTGGGAGTTCTGCCGCCGCACCGTGGTCTCGGCCGCCATCACCCTGGCGCTGATCACCGCGCTCGTCCCGCTCTCCGACGGCGCCGCCGGCTTCGGCACCTTCACCGGCTGGTACCTGCGGCTGGGCATGGCGGCCGGGATCAACGTGATCGTGGCCGGCTGCTACTCGCTCTGGCCCAAGGAGGCGCCGGCCGGCGCGATCGTCGAGGACGGGCACGTGGTCGGCTGGAGGATCCCCCAGCAGCAGTAGCGGCCCGCCGCCGGACGCCCCACCGTCCCGCCGACCGGCGGGGCGGTCGGCTCAGCGGTTCTCGCCCGGCACCCAGAGCACGTCGCCGCGCTCCTTGTTGGCCGCCCGGGCCAGGATGAACAGCAGGTCGGACAGCCGGTTGAGGTACTTGGCGGTCAGCGGGTTCACGGTGTCCCCGTGCTCCTCGATCGCCGCCCAGGTGGCCCGCTCGGCCCGCCGCACCACCGTGCAGGCCAGGTGCAGGTGGGCCGCGCCGACGGTGCCGCCGGGGAGGATGAAGCTGCGCAGCTTCTCCAGCGACTCCAGGTAGTGGTCGCAGTCCGTCTCCAGCTTGTCGATGTAGGACTGCAGCACCCGCAGCGGCGGGTACTTCGGGTCCTCCACCACCGGGGTGGCCAGGTCCGCGCCGACGTCGAAGAGGTCGTTCTGCACCCGGACGAGCACCGCGGTGACGTCCTCGGCGAGGCCTCCGGCGGCGATCGCCACGCCGATCGCGGCGTTGGCCTCGTTGGTGTCGGCGTACGCGATCAGGCGCGGGTCGGTCTTGGTGGTACGGCTCATGTCACCGAGCGCGGTGGTGCCGTCGTCGCCGGTACGGGTGTAGATGCGCGTCAGATTGACCATGCCGCCCAGCCTAGCGAGCCGGGTTAGGCCGCGTTAACCCCCGGCCCCAGGGTCTCGTCGCTACGCGACGTTCACCCTCCCCCAGCCTCCGGCCGGGAGGTACCCCCACCCCAGCCTCCGGCCGGGAGGTACCCCCACCCCAGCCTCCGGCCGGGAGGTACCCCCACCCCAGCCTCCGGCCGGGAGGTACCCCCACCCCGAGCGTCTCGTCGCTACGCGACGTTCACCCTCTGCCCGGGCGGGGCGGCTTCGAGCCAGGCGAGGAAGCCGGTCAGGGCGTCGTCGCTCATCGCCAGCTCCAGCGGGGCGCCGTTGTGCAGGCAGCGGAGCACGACCGAGCCGGAGAGCAGCGCCAGCTCCTCCTGGCCCTCGGGGTAGCGCCGGCCGAGCACCTCGATCTCCCGGCGCGGGAGCACCCGGCGCGGGCGCGGGGCGTACGAGAAGACCCGGAACCACTCGATCGAGTCACCGCTGTAGCGCCCGATACCAAAAACCCACCCCTTGCCATCGGTCTGGGGAACCGGGGCCGAGGTGGGTTTGCCGTTCTCGTCGAGGTCGGGCTGCGTCGAGGCGTCGGCGGGCATTTTGAGCCGGTAACTGCAGTCGAACGTTCCGCCGACCCGCTGGATCACACGGCGCCGCACCGCGAACGCCACCAGGCCGATCACACCCAGCGCAACGACCGCCGCGCACACCACAAGGGCGAGGACCATGCTCACCTACCTCCTCGCTACCCGCGTTCCCCGTATCGGTCGTATCAGGCGACCGCGTTGACCTACCAACTGAGACGACAGTCCCGGGGTCACGCTCACGCGTCCCCGGGACCGTCGGTCGACCCCGCCAAGCGAGGGTCCGGCGCACTCAGGCGTGGGCCTTGAGACCGCGCGCCGCGAACAGACGCACCTCGGCGCGTCGCTCGGCGTGCTCGTCCAGGTCCGACTGTGCCTTCTCCAGTGCACGCTCGGCGCGCGCGACATCGATCTCGTCCGCCAGCTCGGCGATCTCCGCGAGCAGAGACAGCTTGTTGTCGGCGAAGGAGATGAAGCCGCCGTGCACAGCGGCGATCACGGTGCCGCCGTCCACGGTGCGGATGGTGACCGGACCGGTCTCCAGCACGCTCAGCACCGGGGTGTGACCCGGCATGATGCCGGTGTCACCGGAGGCCGTACGGGCGACGACGATGGTGGCCGCACCGGACCACACCTTGCGGTCGGCTGCGACCAGCTCGACGTGCAGCTCAGCCAACGTGGGCTCCTAGGCTCATGCAACCCCCGATTGCTCGGGAGTTTCGGTAAGAATAACGGGCCCGCGCCCCCGGCATGAAACCGGCGGCACGGATTTGACCGGAATCACAGCCGGTGCGACGTGAGGGGTGGGTCCCAGGGCTGGGGCCCACCCCTCACGATCACACTCGGCTGCTACCGGACGCGACTACTTCTTCGCGAGCTCGGCGGCGTTCTTCTCGAGGTCCTCGATGCCACCGCACATGAAGAAGGCCTGCTCGGGGACGGAGTCGTACTTGCCGTCCGCGATCGCGTTGAAGGCCTCGATGGTCTCCGACAGCGGCACGGTCGAACCGTCGACGCCGGTGAACTGCTTCGCCACGTAGGTGTTCTGCGAGAGGAAGCGCTCGATGCGACGGGCACGGTGGACCGTGATCTTGTCCTCCTCCGACAGCTCGTCCATACCGAGGATGGCGATGATGTCCTGGAGGTCCTTGTACTTCTGCAGGATCCCCTTGATACGGATGGCCGTCTCGTAGTGGGTCTGCGCGATGTAACGCGGGTCGAGGATGCGGGACGTGGAGTCCAGCGGGTCGACGGCCGGGTAGATGCCCTTCTCCGAGATCGGGCGCGACAGAACGGTCGTCGCGTCCAGGTGGGCGAAGGTGGTGGCCGGGGCCGGGTCGGTCAGGTCGTCCGCGGGGACGTAGATCGCCTGCATCGAGGTGATCGAGTGACCGCGGGTCGAGGTGATGCGCTCCTGGAGGAGGCCCATCTCGTCGGCCAGGTTCGGCTGGTAACCCACCGCGGAGGGCATCCGGCCGAGCAGGGTCGACACCTCGGAACCGGCCTGGGTGAACCGGAAGATGTTGTCGATGAAGAGGAGCACGTCCTGCTTCTCGACGTCACGGAAGTACTCCGCCATGGTCAGCGCGGAGAGCGCGACGCGAAGACGGGTGCCCGGCGGCTCGTCCATCTGGCCGAAGACCAGCGCGGTCTTGTCCAGAACGCCCGAGTCCACCATCTCGTGGATGAGGTCGTTGCCCTCACGAGTGCGCTCGCCGACGCCGGCGAAGACCGACACACCACCGAAGTTCTCGGCGACGCGGTAGATCATCTCCTGGATCAGAACGGTCTTGCCGACACCGGCACCACCGAACAGACCGATCTTGCCACCGGTGACGTACGGGGTGAGCAGGTCGATGACCTTGATGCCGGTCTCGAACATCTCGGTCTTGGACTCGAGGTCCTTGAAGGCCGGCGCCTTGCGGTGGATCGGCCAGCGGACCTTGACCTCGGCCTCGAACTCGGCCTTGTCGACGTTCAGCACCTCACCGAGGGCGTTGAAGACCTTGCCCTTGGTGATCTGGCCGACCGGCACCGAGATGGCGGAGCCGGTGTCGGAGACCTGCGCGCCACGGACCAGGCCGTCGGTCGGCTGCATCGAGATGCCGCGGACCATGCCGTCGCCGAGGTGCTGCGCGACCTCGAGGGTCAGGACCTTCTTGCCCGAGCCGTCGGGGTTGTCCACCTCGACGTGCAGGGCGTTGAACATCTCCGGAATCGCGTCGACGGGGAACTCCACGTCGACGACCGGGCCGATGACCCGCGCGACGCGGCCCGTCGCCGTGGTCGGCTCAACAGTGGTGGTCATTCTCATTCGCTCCCGCGGCTAGCGTCGGCGAGGGCGTTGGCACCGCCGACGATCTCGCTGATTTCCTGGGTGATCTCGGCCTGACGGGCCGAGTTGGCAAGCCGCGTAAGCGACTTGATGAGCTCTCCGGCGTTGTCCGTCGCGCTCTTCATCGCGCGCCGGCGAGCGGCGTGCTCCGATGCGGCGGACTGCAGCAGCGCGTTGTAGATCCGGCTCTCGACGTACCGCGGCAGCAGTGCGTCGAGGACGCCCTCCGCCGACGGCTCGAAGTCGTACAGCGGGAAGATCTCGTGCGTGGCCTTCGACTCGTCGCTGAGCTCGACCTCGTCGAGCTTCAGCGGCAGCAGCCGGGCGTCCACCGCGGTCTGGGTCAGCATGGACTCGAACCGCGTCGAGATCACGTGGACCTCGTCGACACCGTCCGTCTCGGCCGTGAAGGCCGAGATCAGAGCGGCCGAGACCGCCTTGGCGTCGCCGTACGTCGGCTTGTCCGAGAAGCCCGTCCACGACTCCGCGACCGCGAGGTCACGGAAGGTGTAGTACGAGACGCCCTTGCGGCCGACGACGTACGTCACCACGTCCTTGCCCTCGCCGCGCAGGCGCTCGGCGAGCACCAGCGAGGCCTTGATGGCGTTGGACGAGTAGCCGCCCGCCAGACCGCGGTCCGCCGTGATCAGCAGTACCGCGGCGCGCGTGGCGGCCGGGTTCTCGCTGGTGAGCGGGTGCTTGGCGTTGGACCGGGTGGCCACCGCCGTCACCGCCCGGGTGAGCTCATCGGCGTACGGAGTGGAGGCGGCCACCGCGCGCTGCGCCTTACCGATGCGCGCCGCGGAGATCATCTCCATCGCCTTGGTGATCTTCTTCGTCGCGGTGACAGAGCGGATCCGGCGCTTGTAGACCCGAAGCTGTGCTCCCATGGGTCGTTACGTCCTTTCCCTCGCTACCGGACTCAGGCCTGCTCGGAGAGCAGCTTGCCGTCAGCCGTGGTGTAGCCCTGCTTGAAGGCCTCGATCGCGGAGGTCAGCGCGTCGATGGTGCCGTCCTCCAGCTTGGAGGTCTCGACGATGCCGGCCAGCAGGTTCTTGTGCTGAAGGCGCAGGTGGTCCAGGAACTCGCGCTCGAAGCGGCGGATCTCCGCGACCGGGACGTCGTCCAGCTTGCCGGTGGTGCCGGCCCAGATGGAGACGACCTGCTCCTCGACCGGGAACGGCTGGTACTGGCCCTGCTTGAGCAGCTCGACCATGCGCGCACCGCGCTCCAGCTGGGCCTTGGAGGCCGCGTCCAGGTCGGAACCGAAGCCGGCGAAGGCCTCCAGCTCACGGTACTGGGCGAGGTCCAGACGCAGACGGCCGGCGACCGACTTCATGGCCTTGATCTGGGCCGAACCACCGACGCGGGAGACCGAGATACCGACGTTCACGGCCGGGCGGATGCCGGCGTTGAACAGGTCGGACTCCAGGAAGCACTGGCCGTCGGTGATCGAGATGACGTTGGTCGGGATGTACGCCGAGACGTCGTTGGCCTTGGTCTCGATGATCGGCAGACCGGTCATCGAGCCGGCGCCCAGCTCGTCGGAGAGCTTCGCGCAGCGCTCCAGCAGGCGGGAGTGCAGGTAGAAGACGTCACCCGGGTAGGCCTCGCGGCCCGGCGGACGACGGAGCAGCAGCGACACGGAGCGGTACGCCTCGGCCTGCTTCGACAGGTCGTCGAAGATGATGAGGACGTGCTTGCCGTCGTACATCCACTCCTGGCCGATGGCCGAACCGGTGTACGGGGCGAGGTACTTGAAGCCGGCCGGGTCGGAGGCGGGAGCAGCCACGATCGTGGTGTACTCCAGCGCGCCGGCCTCCTCCAGGGCGCCACGCACGGACGCGATGGTGGAGCCCTTCTGGCCCACGGCGACGTAGATGCAGCGGACCTGCTTCTTCGGGTCGCCCGAGCGCCAGTTGTCGCGCTGGTTGATGATCGTGTCGATCGCCACCGCGGTCTTGCCGGTCTGGCGGTCGCCGATGATCAGCTGACGCTGGCCGCGGCCGATCGGGGTCATCGCGTCGATGGCCTTGATACCGGTCTGCATCGGCTCGTGGACCGACTTGCGGACCATGACGCCGGGGGCCTGCAGCTCCAGGGCGCGACGGCCGGTGGAGGCGATGTCGCCCAGACCGTCGATCGCGTTGCCCAGCGGGTCCACGACGCGGCCGAGGTAGCCGTCGCCGACCGGCACGGAGAGGACTTCGCCGGTGCGGCGCACCGTCTGGCCCTCCTCGATGCCGCCGAACTCACCGAGGATGACGACACCGATCTCACGGGTGTCGAGGTTCAGCGCGAGGCCGAGCGTGCCGTCCTCGAACTTCAGCAGCTCGTTCGCCATGACCGAGGGCAGACCCTCGACATGGGCGATGCCGTCCGCCGCGTCAGTGACCGTGCCGACCTCTTCACGCGAGGCGGCGTCCGGCTGGTACGACTGGACAAAGTCGGCCAGCGCGTCCCGGATTTCCTCCGGACGGATCGTAAGCTCCGCCATCAGGCTTCCCTGCTCTCCTAGTTTGCGATCCTCGGCCCGCCATTGAGGGCCGCAAGTATTCGACTCTCGGCCGGGTCTCTCGAACCGGCCGTACGATTTGCCGGCTCCGGTGGAGCCGGTTCCCGACCGAGGGTCGGATGTTCTTCGGTGCTCAGCCTTCGAGCGACTGGCGAGCGCCTTCGAGGCGGCTCGACACGGTGCCGTCGATGATCTCGTCGCCGATCTGGACCCGGACACCGCCGACGACCTCGGGGTCGACGTCGATGTTCAGGTGGACCCGGCGGCTGTACAGCCGGCCGAGAGCGCCTTCCAGGCGATCCTTCTGGCTGTCGGACAGCGGCACCGCGGTGGTGACCAGGGCCACCACGCGCCCGCGCCGTGCGGCGGCGAGCCTCGAGTAGGACTCGAGGCCCTGCTCCAGGCTACGGCCACGCGGGTTGTTCACCAGGGCGGTGACCAGCCGGACGGTGCCCGCGTTGGCGCGGCCACCGAGCAGCTTCTTGATCAGCTCGGCCTTGGCGACGGCGCCGGCCTTGGGCTCGGTCAGCGCGGAGCGCAGCTCGGTGGAGCCGTTCACCACCCGGCCGAACCGGAACAGCTCGTCCTCGACGTCGTCCAGGACACCGGCCTTGTCGGCGGCGATGACCTCGGCGTACGCGGCCAGCTCCTCGACCGAGTCGACCAGGTCGCGCGACCCCGACCAGCGGGAGCGGACCAGGCCGGAGACCAGGTCGATGGTCTCGCCGGAGACCTGCCCGGTCAGCAGCGAGGAGACCAGCTGGGCCTTGTCCTGGCCGGACCGGGACGGGTCGGTCAGGACGCGGCGCAGCGACACCTCACGGTCCAGGAGGACCGTGACGGCGGTGAGCTCCTCGGCGACCTTGACCGCGTCCACCGAGGTGGAGTCGGTCAGGGCTTCGAGGTTCTGCCGCCCGGCGGCGAGGGCCTCGCGGCTAGCGCCGATCACTTGGCCGCACCCGGAGCAACGGTGGCCTTGGCCTCCAGCTCGTCCAGGAACCGGTCGATCACGCCGCTCTGCCGCGTGTGGTCCTCAAGGGACTCGCCCACGATGCGGGAGGCCAGCTGCGAAGCGAGCGAACCCACGTCCTGGCGCAGGGCGGTGGTCGCCTGCTTCTTGTCGGCCTCGATCTGCGCGTGGCCGGCGGCGACGATGGCCTCGCGCTGACGCTGGCCCTCCTCGCGCATCTCGGTGAGCTGGGCAGCGCCCTGCTCGCGAGCCTGCTCGACGATGCGGGCAGCCTCGTGACGCGCCTCGGCGAGCTCGGCGCGGTACTGCTCAAGCAGGGCCTGGGCCTCGGCCTGAGCGGCCTCGGCGCGCTCCATGCCGCCCTCGATGGCGTCCCGACGCTCCGACAGCACCTTCTCGATGCTGGGGAGGAGCTTCTTGCCGAGCAGCCCGAAGACGATGAAGAAGCAGAGCAGGCCGATGATGATCTCGGGCCACGCGGGGAGGAGCGGATTCATCTGCTCCTCGGCCGCGAGCGAAGCCGCGATGCTCATATCTGGACCTTCCTCAGAAAGGGCTACGCCGGAATTACTTGCCGGTGCCGAAGACGAACGGCATGACGATGCCGATCAGGGCGAGCGCCTCGGTCAGCGCGAAGCCGATGAACATGTTGGAACGGATCAGGCCGGCAGCCTCGGGCTGACGGGCCATGGCCTGGACACCGTTACCGAAGATGAGACCAACGCCGATGCCGGGGCCGATGGCCGCGAGACCGTAGCCGACGGAGGCGATGGAACCGACGACGCCCTCAGCGAGCATGCTCATTGCAATTGTCCTTTGCAGGGGTGGTGAACCGGTGGTGATTGGCCACCGGGCGATCCGGGAGGTTGGTTCGTGAGGGGCCGGGGCCCCAGGCTCAGTGCGCCTCTTCGAGGGCACCGGCGATGTAGCTGCTGGCCAGCATCACAAAGATGTAGGCCTGCAGGAACTGGACCAGCAGCTCGAAGGCGGTCAGGCCGATGGCGACGATGAACGACGCCGAGCCGTAGAGCGCGCCCAGGGTCGGGCTGAGCAGGTACCAGGAGGCGATGGAGAACATCACGATCAGCAGGTGGCCGGCGAACATGTTCGCGAAGGCTCGGACCGCGAGCGTGAACGGGCGCACGAAGATGTTCGAGAAGAACTCGATCGGCACCAGGATGAACATGACCCAGCCGGGGATGCCCGAGGGCCAGCAGAGGTTCTTCAGACCGCCGACGAAGCCGTGCTTCTTGAAGGTCAGGGTCATGTAGGTGATCCACACGACCCCCGCCAGGCCCGCCGGGAAGGCGATGGCCGCCGTCACCGGGAACTGGGCGAACGGGATGACCGACATGATGTTCATCAGCCAGACGAAGAAGAACATCGAGACGAGCATCGGGACGAACTTCTCGCCCTTCTTGCCGATCGTCTCCAGCACGATGGACCGCTTGACGAAGTCGTAGCCGATCTCACCGACCAGCTGCAGCTTGCCGGGCACCAGGCGCGGCTTGGCGAACGCGGCCCAGAAGAAGACGACCACCAGCACTGCGACGATCATCGACAGCAGCATCGGCTTGTTGAATTCGAAGCTGCCGATCGAGAAGATCGGCTTGAAGTCGAACTCGTTCAGGCCGGGGGCCGGGAAGCCGCAGCCAGCGTCCCCGAAGTGGCAACTGCCTGAGGCGAGCGAAGACGTGAGTTCAGCACTCACCACGGACTCCTTCGTCGTGACGCATGGTTACGGCAACCTCGGTGTGTCGGCGTGGCCCGAGGCCACGGTGCGGCACTGGAACTTGATGGGTTTCTCGCCGATCCCGCACGGCGGTGCGCTGCACCACAGCGGGATCATCGAAGACTGCAAGGATCCGGGGGGCGATCCGTCCATCGTGCGGACAGACCTGGCCTCTTCCCGTACTCCGTTGTTGCGACGGACGATAGCAGTCCGTCAGTGCGGCATAAACACTGCCCCCCTCGTTGGGGGGACAGCCGGGCCTCGTCACTGTTGACGCCCCGAGTCCGAGGGCTTGTCGCCCTTGTTTTCGGAGGCGTCGGCCTCGACGTAGAAGGTCTTGGCCTTGAGCGCACCGCGCACCTGGAAGCCCGTCCAGATCAGGGCGCAGCCCAGCAGGGTGAAGGCGAACGCCTGCCGGTTGAAGAGTTCGGTGTTCTTGAAGACCGCGAGGACGATGCCGACCAGCAGGATCTGCGTGGTGTAGACGAGCAACCCCGCAGCCATCATCATCTGCGGGTTCGACCTGGTCAGCCGGTCGAGGGCGACCTGGCCGAAGCTGAAGAACGCCACCACCAGCAGCGCGCCGAAGAAGGCGCCGAGCAGTCCCTTGCCACCTGCGACGGCGAACGAGATCGCCATGGCGATGACTCCGGCGACCGCAGTGGGGATCGCGGCGCCTCGGAGGATCCGGGCGTCGTTGGACGGCATGTCGGCAGCTCCGGCGGCATGTCGATGTGGCAGGGGGACGGGCACAGAACGTGGTGGTGGTACCGACCAAGGGACCGCCGTGGACCGGCCGCTCTGCGGCGAGTCCGTCGAGGGAGACCGACCGGGGACGGAAGTCCTCCACCTGTCAGGTCTTTCGGCGTGTTCTCGGTACTCGTGAACGGTATCACAAACTATTTGATGAGAGCTTTACCATGATTGTGTGGCACCTGTCACACTGACGGCCCAAGGGTGCCTCCGTACGGGTGAACCACCTTGACGGCGTGTCAGGTGTCGGACCCGCCGTTCGGCCTAGTGGCCGCGACCGCTGCCGTGACCCCGGCCGCCGACCGCCGACGAGCCCCCCTTGCCCAGGCCGCCGAGCAGCTCCTTGTCCTTCGCGGAGAGCTCGGCCATCGGCTCCGAGGCGGCCGCGGCGGCGGCCGGGGCCTCGCCCTCGGCGACCGGTGCGGCGGCGCGGACCGGCTTGCGGCGCCGGTAGCGCGGCGGCACGAAGGCCTGCACGGCCCGCGGCGCGCGCGGGCGGAAGCGCGGGGTGAGCAGCACCACCAGGCCGACCAGGCAGAGCCCGGCCAGCGTGAGGGCGACCGTGCGGCCGGTGTTGGTGACCGAGAAGGCCACGGTGCCGAAGGCGATCAGCGCGGCCCAGAAGTACATGATCAGGACGGCCCGGCTGTGCGAGTGGCCGACCTGGAGGAGCCGGTGGTGCAGGTGCCGCTTGTCCGCGGCGAACGGCGACTGGCCGGCCCAGGTGCGGCGCACCACGGCGAGCAGCAGGTCGGCCAGCGGCAGCGCGATGACGGTCAGCGGCAGCAGCAGCGGGATGTAGATCGGGACCAGGGCGTGCACGGTGGCGGTCTGCGAACCGGTCTCGCTGGTGATGAGGTCGGGGTCGACCCGGCCGGTGATGGAGATCGCGGCGACGGCCAGCATCAGGCCGAGCATCATCGAGCCGGAGTCGCCCATGAAGATCCGCGCCGGGTGCAGGTTGTGCGCCAGGAAACCCAGGCACATCCCGATCAGCAGCACGCTGAACAGGACGGCGGGCGCCGCGTCGGTGATCGTGTAGCCGTACCAGAGCCGGTACGAGTAGAGGAAGAACGCCATCGCGGCGATGCAGACCATGCCGCCGGCCAGACCGTCCAGGCCGTCGATGAAGTTCACCGCGTTGACCATGACGACGACCATGGTGACCGAGATGACCATGCCCTGGGTGGGGCTGACCGCGACCGCGCCGACGCCGGGCACCGGCAGGGTGATCACGGTGACGCCCTGCCAGACCATCACACCGGCGGCGATCATCTGACCGCCCAGCTTGACCAGGGCGTCCACGCCCCACTTGTCGTCGAGCACGCCGAGCAGCCACATGATCCCGGCGCCGGAGAGCAGCGCGCGGATGTCGGTGCCCTGCGAGAACACCTTGCTGAGGTTGTCCAGTTGGGAGGCGACCAGGATGCCCGCGCAGAGCCCGCCGAACATGGCGATGCCGCCCAGCCGGGGCGTGGGCTCGCGGTGCACGTCACGGGCGCGGACCGGCGGCATCGCGCCGGCCGCGATCGCGAACTTCCGGACCGGGCCGGTCAGCAGATAGGTGACGGCCGCCGTGCAGAACAGCACCAGCAGATACTCACGCACCACTGGCCTCCTGCGTCACTGTCCGACGGGTCGGTACCGAAGGTACTCCCGTGCCTGTCCGGGGTTCGAGGTGCGTCGCCACGGCACACACCTTATTGAGTCGGACGCCCGGCGCGTGCATCGCGGTTCGCCCTACCGGGTAGGAGAGTGCGAAGCCCCCCGGCCCGGGGCGGCGAAGGCGCCCGCCAGCTCACGGACCCGGGCCCCGATCCGGACGTCCGTGCCCTCGACGAGCAGGCGACCGACCAGTGCGGCGATCTCGGCCAGCTCGGCCTCCCCCATGCCCTGGGTGGTGACGGTCCCGCTGCCGAGCCGGATCCCGGAGGCCTCGGACGGCGGCGCGGAGTCGTACGGCAGCGCGCACTTGCCGAGCAGCAGACCGGCGGCGGCGCACCGGCGCTCGGCCTCGGCTCCGCTGACCCCGAGCGGTCGGACGTCGGCCGTCACCAGATGGGTGTCGGTACCGCCGGTCAACGGGCGCATCCCGGCCTCCGCGAGCCCCGCCGCCAGCACCCGCGCCCCCGCGACCGTGCGGTGGGCGTAGGCGCGGTACTCGGGGGTGCCCGCCCGGGCGAACGCGACGGCCTTGCCGGCCACCTCGTTCATCGCGGCGCCGCCCTGGCTGAACGGGAAGACCGCCCGGTCGATCCGATCGGCCAGCTCGGCGGTGGAGAGCAGCAGGCCGCCGCGCGGGCCGCGGAGCAGCTTGTGGGTGGCGGCCACGGTGACGTCCGCGTACGGCAGCGGGGACGGCGCCACACCGGCCGCGACCAGGCCGGTGGTCTGGGCGACCGAGGCGATCAGATAGGCGTCCACCTCTTCGGCGATCGCCCGGAAGGCCGCCCAGTCCGGGTGCCGGGGGTGGGAGATCGAGCCGGCCACGATGGCCTTCGGCCGGTGCCGGCGGGCGAGCTCGCGGACCTGGTCGAGGTCGATCAGGCCGTCGTCCTCGCGCACCCCGTAGCCGATGAACTCGAACCAGCGGCCCGAGAAGTTGGCGCGCGAGCCGCAGCTCAGGTGGCCGCCGTGCTCCAGCGACATCGCCAGCACCACGTCACCGGGGCGCAGCAGCGCGGCGTACGCCGCCAGCATCGCCGAAGTGGCCGAGCGGGGCTGGACGTTGGCGTGCGGGGCGGCGAACAGCTGACGGGCCCGGTCGATCGCCAGCAGCTCGGCGGCGTCCGCCAGGGCGCAGCCGGTGTGGTGGCGCCGTCCGGGGTAGCCCTCGGCGTACTTGTCGATCAGCGGGCCGCCCAGGGCGGCCAGGACGGCCGGATCGGTGAGGTTCTCCCCCGCCAGCAGCTGGATCGTCTCGGCGCGGCGCTCGGCCTCGGCGGCCAGCAGATCGGCCAGCTGCGGGTCGGCCCGGCGCAGCGCTTCGGACGCCCACCGCCCCGTCGTCTCGGAGGAACCGGTCGCGGCATCGGTGACGGTCATGGCGGAGCTCCCGGGCAGCGTCGGGCAGGTGCCTCCAGCGTAGGACCGGGCCCCGCCCGCGGCCTGCCGACGCGGACCCGATGCACCCGCCCGGGCGGCGCCGGCCCGGGGGCCGGCGGCGGCTCACCGCACGGAGCGCGGGGAGGGCATGCCGGTGAGGGCGGTGACCACCGGGTCCACCGCGTCGAATATCTCCTCGCCGCAGTTGCGGAACATGCCGATCGGCGCGCCGTACGGGTCGTGGACCTCGTCGGACTCCGGGCTGGCGGCGAGCAGCCAGCCGCGCAGCGCGGCCGCGGCCCGGACCAGGGCGCGGGCCCGCTCGGTGACGTCGGCGCCGCGGCGCGGGTCGGGCAGGGTGCCCGGGTCTATCGTCCGGACCAGGCGGGTGAACTCCTTCAGGGTGAAGGTGCGCAGCCCCGCCTCGTGACCCATCGAGATCACCTGGGCGCGGTGGTCCAGGGTCGCGGTGAGCACCAGGTCGGCCTCGACCACGTGCTCGTCGAGCAGCTCGCGGCCGGCGAACCCGCCGCTGTCGGCGCCGTACTCGTCCAGCACCGTGGCGGCGTGGTCCTCCATCGGCGCGCCCACGTGGCCCCAGGTGCCGGCGCTCTCCACCAGGATCCGGCCGGCCACCCGGGGGCTGAGCCGGGTGTCCAGTTCACGCCGGGTGAGCCGCTCGGCGATCGGCGAGCGGCAGATGTTCCCGGTGCAGACGAACAGGATGCGGAAGTGGTCCAGCGGCCTGGGGCCCACGCTCAGGTACGGCGATATGCCGGGCCCGGAGTGGAGGGAGGCGGTCGTCAACTGCCGGCCTCCAGGTCGGGGACGACCTCCCTCAGCTGCTCGGCGCTGATCGCGCCGGCCCGCAGCAGGACCGGGACCTTGCCCGTCACGTCGACGATGGAGGAGGCGACGGCGTGGTCGGCCCGGCCGCCGTCCAGGTAGACGGAGATCGCGTCGCCGAGCTGCTGCTGGGCCTCGTCGCAGGTGGCGGGGGACGGGCCGCCGGTCAGGTTGGCGCTGGAGACGGCGAGCGGGCCGGTGGCGTTCAGCAGCTCGATCGCGACCGGGTGCAGCGGCATCCGGACGGCGACCGTGCCGCGGGTCTCGCCGAGGTCCCAGCGCAGCGAGGGCTGGTGCTTGGCGACCAGGGTCAGCCCGCCCGGCCAGAAGGCGTCGACGAGCTCCCAGGCCTGCTCGGAGAAGTCCGTGACGAGTCCGTGCAGGGTGGTCGGCGAGCCCACCAGGACGGGCGAGGGCATGTTGCGGCCCCGGCCCTTGGCGGCCAGCAGTGCGGCGACGGCCTCCGGCGAGAAGGCGTCGGCGCCGACCCCGTACAGGGTGTCGGTGGGCAGCACGACGATTTCGCCGCGGCGGATGGCCGAGGCGGCCTCGCGCAGACCGGTGGCGCGGTCCCCGGCATCGGCACAGTCGTAGCGGCGGCTCATCGGTGCGGTCCCCTTCCGAGATGACTCATGACGGCGTTCACAGCGCGGCTCCGCGCCCGGTGGTGGTGCACCGGGTGTTCACAGCGAGACCCTTCGGGCCGTCGTGAAGCGGGGCCGGTTGTTGAGGTCGCGGTGGTCGGCGGTGTCCGTCCAACCGCCTTCCTCGTTGAAGATCCACGGCACCTGGCCGCCCTGGGTGTCGGCGTGCTCGATCACCACGGCGCCGCCCGGGCGCAGCAGGCGGGCGGCGACCCGCTCGATGCCGCGGATGGTGTCCAGCCCGTCCTCGCCGGAGAACAGCGACATCTGCGGATCGTGGTCGCGGGCCTCGGGGGCGACGTACTCCCACTCGGTGAGCGGGATGTACGGCGGGTTGGAGATCACCAGGTCGAAGCGGCCGTCCCAGGAACGGTCGTCCTCGAAGGCCTTGGTGGCGTCGCCGGCGTGCAGGGTGACCCGGGCCCGGTCGGAGCTGGCCTCGATGTTGCGCCGGGTGTACCGCAGCGCCCCCTCGTCCAGCTCGAAGGCGTGCACCGTGGAGCGCGGCAGCTCCTGGGCGAGGGCGAGCGCGATGGCCCCCGAGCCGGAGCAGAGGTCGACCACCAGCGGCTCGGCGACGTCCATGTCGCGGACGGCGTCTATGGCCCACTCCACGACCGACTCGGTCTCCGGGCGGGGCACGAAGACGCCGGGGCCGACCGCCAGCTCCAGGTAGCGGAAGAACGCGCGGCCGGTGATGTGCTGCAGCGGTTCACGCGCCTCGCGGCGGGAGACGGCCTCCCAGTACCGGGCGTCGAAGTCCGCGTCCTTCACCGTGTGCAGCTGGCTGCGCTTCACGCTGTGGACGTGCGCGGCCAGCTCCTCCGCGTCGAAGCGCGGCGACGGCACGCCGGCCGCGGCCAACCGCTGGGTGGCCTGGGCCACCTCGGCAAGCAGCAGGTTCACGAACGACCTCTTGTTTCTGCGCTGCGGCTTCTCTGGTGCATTCGGGCCCGGAGGCCGGTCTCAGTTCTGCTGGGCCGCGGCGAGCTTGGCCTCGGCGTCCGTGTCCACGCAGGACTGGATCACCGCGTTCAGCTCGCCGTCCAGGACCTGGTCCAGGTTGTAGGACTTGAAGCCCGTGCGGTGGTCCGAGATGCGGTTCTCGGGGTAGTTGTAGGTGCGGATGCGCTCGGAGCGGTCCACCGTGCGGACCTGGCTGCGACGCGCGTCCGAGGCCTCCCGCTCGGCCTCCTCCTGCGCGGCGGCCAGCAGCCGCGAGCGCAGGATGCGCATCGCCTGCTCCTTGTTCTGCAGCTGGCTCTTCTCGTTCTGGCAGGACGCCACGATACCGGTCGGGAGGTGGGTGATCCGGACCGCCGAGTCGGTGGTGTTGACGGACTGCCCGCCGGGACCGGACGAACGGTAGACGTCGATCCGCAGGTCGTTGGCCACGATCTCGACCTCGACCTCCTCGGCCTCGGGGGTGACCAGCACGCCGGCCGCGGAGGTGTGGATGCGGCCCTGCGACTCGGTGGCGGGGACGCGCTGCACGCGGTGGACGCCGCCCTCGTACTTCAGCTTGGCCCAGACGCCCTGGCCGGGCTCGGTGCTGCCCCTGGTCTTCACGGCCACCGAGACGTCCTTGTAGCCGCCGAGGTCGGACTCGTTGGCGTCGATGATCTCGGTCTTCCAGCCGATCCGCTCGGCGAAGCGCAGGTACATCCGGAGCAGGTCGCCGGCGAAGAGCGCCGACTCCTCGCCGCCCTCACCCGCCTTGATCTCCAGGATGACGTCCTTGTCGTCGTTCGGGTCACGCGGGACGAGCAGCAGGCGCAGCTCCTCGGTCAGCTCCTCGCGCCGGGCCTCGGAGTCCTTCACCTCGGCGAGGAACTCCGGCTCTTCGGCGGCGAGTTCGCGCGCTGCCTCGATGTCCTCGCCGGCCTGGCGCCAGGCCCGGTAGACCCGGGTGATCGGCGTCAGCTCGGCGTACCGCTTGGCGAGCTTGCGCGCGTTGGCCTGGTCGGCGTGGACGGAGGGGTCGGCCAGCCTCGTTTCGAGGTCGGCGTGCTCGACGAGGAGCTCTTCGACTGCCTCGAACATGAAGGGGCCTTCTTCCCTGGGAACCGGTGGAGGGATGACACGGACGAGTCGTGGGACGCGAACGGCGCCGGTCTCCAGCGCCCCCGGAACGAGTACGGGGGCACCGGAAACCGGCGCCGAGGGAGCGCTAGGCCTTCGCGCTGTGCTGCTTGCCGAAGCGGGCCTCGAAGCGGGCCACGCGGCCACCGGTGTCGAGGATCTTCTGCTTGCCGGTGTAGAACGGGTGGCACTGCGAGCAGACCTCGGCGCGGATCTCGCCACTGGTCTCGGTCGAGCGGGTGGTGAACTCGGCGCCGCAGGTGCAGGTCACATGGGTGACCACGTACTCGGGGTGAACGTTGGGCTTCAAGGGGATCTCCTAGGTTCGGGAGGGCACCGGGTCGGCGGCTTGAATGCCGCACGTGAACCGGGACCGACGTACCAGTCTGCCAGGACCGGTCGCTTCTTCCCAAACCGGGTCGCGTTCCGGGATATTCCGGGCCCGGCCGACGGGACCGCCGGGGCGGCCACGGGGCGGCCGCCGGCCGGTCGGCGGACGGGTCAGCGCCGCGGCGAGGGGCTCGCCGCGGTACCCGCGGCGGGCTGCGCGGAGGCCCTGCCGGAGGCCTTGGGGGCCGCCGTGGGGGCCGCCGGGGTGGTCTGGGCGGGGTTCTGCGGCTGCTCGGCCAGGACGGCCTGCGGGAGCGGCTGGTCGGCCTTCAGAGCCGCCCAGAGCTGGTCGGCCCGGGGCTGCTGGGCGACCACCCGGTTGGCGTCGCCAGGCGCCGTCACCACCGGCAGGGTGACCATCGAGAGCTGGTCGGGGCCGATCCCCTTGAGTTCCTCGGCCAGCCCCACCAGCGAGTTCACCGAGGCCAGCGCCGAGTCGGTGGTGATGCTGCGGGTCAGGGTGTCGCCGACCGACCAGAGCTTGACCGGGTTGCCGAACAGCCCGATCCCGCCGGCCTGGCCGAGCAGCGACTTCACCATCTGCTTCTGCAGCTCGATCCGGCCGAGGTCGCTGCCGTCGCCGACGCCGTGCCTGGTCCGGACGAAGGCCAGCGCCTGCTGCCCGTCGAGGTGGTGCTCGCCGGCCGCGAGGTTCAGCCCGCTGTCCTTGTCGTCGATCGGGACGGTGGTGGTCACGGTGACCCCGCCGAGCGCGTCGACGACCCGGGCGAAGCCGGCGAAGTCGATCTCGATGTAGTGGTCCATCCGCAGGCCGGTCAGCGCTTCGGTGGTCTTGACCGCGCACGCGGCGCCACCGGTCTCGTACGCGCTGTTGTACATCGCCCGCTTGGCACCGGCGGCGGTCTTGCCCTTGCCGTCCGTGCAGTCGGGGCGGGTGACCAGGGTGTCCCTGGGTATCGAGACCACGTCGGCCCGGGTGTGGCCCTGGTCGACGTGCACCACCATCGCGGTGTCCGAACGGGCGGTGTCGCCGGTGTCCCCGCCGGCCAGCGCGCCGTTCCCGCCGGCCCGCGAATCCGAGCCCAGGACGAGGACGTTGAACGAGCCGTCGGTGGCGGACGGCGGCCGGGCCGTGCCCAGCCGGGCGTCGATGTCGACGCTCTTGATGTTGCCGTTCAGCTTGAAGTACGCGTACCCGGCCGCACCGGCGCCGAGGACGACGAGCGCGGCGAACGCGCAGGCGGCCGCCCGCAGGACCGTGCGGCGGCGGCTCGGGATCCTCTTGTGGTCGGCCATACGGTCCAGAGTAAATCGGACAACATGATCCATAGGGTTCCAAATGTCCCAACTCTGGAACAAGCAGAGAACCCTGGCCCGCTCGCGCGGACCAGGGTTCTGTGCTCACGAGCCGCTCGGCAGCGGTCAGTCGCCGGACCCGGGGGTCGTCTTGGCGATCTGCATGAGGAACTCGGCGTTGCTCTTGGTCTGCTTCATCTTGTCCAGCAGCAGCTCGATCGCCTGCTGCGAGTCGAGCGCGTGCAGCACCCGGCGGAGCTTCCAGACGATGGCCAACTCCTCGCTGCCCAGCAGGATCTCCTCCTTGCGGGTGCTGGAGGCGTCGACGTCGACGGCCGGGAAGATGCGCTTGTCCGAGAGCTTCCGGTCGAGCTTGAGCTCCATGTTGCCGGTGCCCTTGAACTCCTCGAAGATGACCTCGTCCATCCGCGAGCCGGTCTCGACCAGCGCGGTGGCCAGGATCGTCAGCGAGCCGCCGTTCTCGATGTTGCGCGCGGCACCGAAGAACTTCTTCGGCGGGTACAGCGCGGTCGAGTCGACACCACCGGACAGGATGCGGCCGGAGGCCGGCGCCGCCAGGTTGTAGGCGCGGCCCAGGCGGGTGATCGAGTCCAGCAGGATCACCACGTCGTGGCCCAGCTCCACCAGGCGCTTGGCGCGCTCGATGGCCAGCTCCGCGACGGTGGTGTGGTCCTCCGCCGGGCGGTCGAAGGTCGAGGAGATGACCTCGCCCTTCACCGACCGCTGCATGTCGGTGACCTCTTCCGGACGCTCGTCCACCAGGACAACCATCAGGTGGCACTCGGGGTTGTTGTGGGTGATCGCGTTGGCGACCGCCTGCAGCACCATCGTCTTACCGGTCTTCGGCGGCGCGACGATCAGACCGCGCTGGCCCTTGCCGATCGGCGACACCAGGTCGATGATCCGGGTGGTCAGGATGCCCGGGTCGGTCTCCAGGCGCAGTCGGTCCTGCGGGTAGAGCGGGGTCAGCTTGTTGAACTCGGGACGGCCGCGGCCGCTCTCCGGGTCCATGCCGTTGACGGAGTCCAGCCGCACCATGGCGTTGAACTTCTCGCGGCGCTCGCCGTCGCGCGGCTGGCGCACCGCGCCGGTGATGGCGTCACCCTTGCGCAGGCCGTTCTTGCGGACCTGGGCGAGCGACACGTAGACGTCGTTCTGGCCCGGCAGGTAGCCGGAGGTCCGGACGAACGCGTAGTTGTCGAGGATGTCGAGGATGCCCGCGACCGGGATCAGCACGTCGTCGTCGCCGACCTGCGGCTCGGCGGGGCCGACCTCGAAGCCCTCGCGGCGGGTGCCGCGGCCCCGGCGGTCACGGTAGCGGCCGCGGCGGCCGCGACGGCCGTCGCCGAACTCGTCGTCGTCGTAGCCGCCCTGCTGCGCCTGCGGCTGGGCCTGCTGGCCACCGCTCTGGCGGCTCGGCTGGCTCTCGCCCTGACCGCCCTGCTGCTGGCCCTGGCCACCCTGGCCCTGACCCTGGCCGCCCTGGCGGTCGGCACGGTCCCGGCGGTTGCGGCGGTCGCGGCGCGACTCGCGGGAGTCGGCGTCCTGACCGGCCTGGGCGTCGCCGCCCTCCTGGCGGCCCTCGCGCTCGCCGCCCTCGCGGCGGTCGCGGCGGTCCCGGCGGTCCCGGCGGGTCTCGGTACGACCCTCCTCGCGGCCCTCGAAGCCGCGGGTCTCGGCCGGGCGGGCCTCGGCCTGCTTGGCCTCGGTGGCGACGGCGGCGGGCGCCTCGGCGACCGCGTCGGCGGTCGGCGCGCCGGCGGCCGAGGTGGCCCGGCGGCGGGTGCGCTCGGCACGGGCCGGCGCGGCGGTCTCGGCGGCGGCCTGGACCGGGATGTCGATCTGGGCCTGCTCGTCGGCGGCCGGGGCCTCGGCCTGGGCGGCCTTGGTCCGGCGGGCGGGCTTCTCCGCCGGCTCGGCGGAGCCGGCCTTGGCGGCGGTGCGCTTGGCGGCCGGAGCGGCGGCGGGAGCGGCACCGGCGGCGAGCAGCGGGTCCCCGCCGCTCTTCTCCTTGATGGCCTCGATCAGCTGGCTCTTGCGCAGGCGTCCCGTGCCGCTGATACCGAGCGTCGAGGCGAGCTTCTGCAGCTCGGCCAGGACGAGGCCGTCCAGGCCCGCGGCAGCGGTGCGACGGCGCCGGGCCGGGGCCGCGGGGGCGGCGGCTGCGTCCGACGCCTCGGCGTCCGGGCGCGCGCCCATCAGATCGGTGGTGTCGCTCACTAAGGGTCCTTCCCTGGAGCGGACGTCGGCCTGTCTGGCTCGGCGACCGGTTGTGCTGTCCTGACCAACGCTCGACTGCGTCGGTCCGAGGCGGTGATCCCCCGGATGGCGGGTAGCCAGTCGGAGGAGAGCTGCGAGGTGCGGTGCGTGATGCACGGTGGTGCTGATTGGCGCGGTGGGACGGTCGCATGCCGACCCTCCCCCAGCCGGCCATGGCCGGGTGGTACCCCCACGCTGCCTGCGAATCCCGGGCCCCCGTCGCGTGACGGTGGCCCGCGCTCCGCCCGTCCTTGCCTCAAGGTGGGAGGCCGCGGGTGGGAGTCAGGTGCCGTCACGGCTTCGGGATGCGGCCGCAAGTCGCGCAGGCAGGCTGCGTACGCGCTGCGGTGGGCTCCCGGAGAATCGTCGCCCCGTACATCGCCGGGACTCCGCCTGGGCGGAGTGCTGGGATCGGGACGCGGCGCACCGAGCCCCGGAGGGCACCTGGTGCAGCAATGAGGTTAACACTACCGACCCCCTCAGACATTCCCCAGCCTTGCGCTTGCCAATCGTGTCCGGACGGTCCGGCCCGGACACGGCCGGATCCGGGCCGCCGGACCGGTGCTCAGCCGTCGAGCGGGAGCACCGAGGCCCCGGCCCGGTCGAGCTCCAGACGGTGTGCGGCGAACACCGCACCGCCCTGACCTGCGTCCTCGGCGAAGGCCAGCACCTTGTCGGCGCCCGCCTCGTCGGTGAGCGCGAGCACGGTCGGGCCGGCGCCGGAGATCACCGCGGGGATGCCCTCCGCGCGCAGCGCGCCCACCAGGGCGGCGCTGTCCGGCATCGCGGAGGCCCGGTAGTCCTGGTGCAGCCGGTCCTCGGTCGCGGCGAGCAGCAGCTCGGGCCGGCGGGTCAGCGCCTCGACCAGCAGGGCGGCACGGCCGGCGTTGACGGCGGCGTCGGCCAGCGGGACGGTCCGGGGCAGCAGACCGCGGGCGGTCTCGGTGAGCACCTCGGTCGCCGGGACGAAGACCACCGGGACGACCCGGTCGGACGGCTCCAGGGTGACGGCCTTGGCCGACTCCTCGTCCGTCCAGGCCACCGTGAAGTTGCCGCGCAGGCAGGCCGCGACGTTGTCGGGGTGGCCCTCCAGCTCGGAGGCGAGGGCCAGCAGCGCGTCGTCGTCCAGCGCGGACGGGCCGCCGATGGTGACGGCACGGGCGGCCACGATGCCGGCGCAGATCGCGGCGGAGGAGGAGCCCAGGCCACGGCCGTGCGGTATCCGGTTGGCGCAGACCACTTCGAGGCCGCGCGGCTGGCCGCCGAGCCGGTCGAAGGCGGCGCGCATCGCGCGCACCACCAGGTGGCGCTCGTCCCGGGCGAGCGTCTCGGCGCCCTCACCGGCGATGTCGACGGTGAGCCCGGAGTCGGCGACCCGGACGACCACGTCGTCGTACAGACCCAGCGCGAGTCCGAAGGCGTCGAAGCCCGGGCCGAGATTGGCGCTGGTCGCGGGAACCCGGACCCGGACGGCGGCGGCACGGAACGCAGGACCGGCCATGCGGTGGACTCTCCTGGGGAAATCGGGCGGCGCGAAGCGCGTCGGTGCGAGGGTGGGAGGGGGCCGCGGGCCCCGATCGGGGTGGGCGGTCACAGCCGTCGTCGCGGCCCCTGGAGGGGTCGGACCCGGGGCATGTGCCACACGGCCGAACCCAGAGTATCGAAGAGAGGTTCCACAGTGGTACACCCCGTGGGCCTTCGATCTGGTGTGTTGCCGTTTCTGGCCGGAATACGTGCCGGAATGGCACCGGATTACGTGGCTGAATTGACACAAAAGTGTCAGCCGAGAACGGCTGTGGGCCGCCCCCCGAAAGGGGGGGTCGGCCCACAGTGTGTTCGCCCGCTCGCCTCCGGGGCGCTCGACCCGGTGCCGACGGTCGTCGCTCCAACACCCCTCGTTCCTCGGGGTGTCCTCGCTTCTCCCTTTCGGCACCGGCGCGCCCCTTCGGCTCGGGGCGGGTTCGGCTCGGGGCGGGTTCGGCTCGGAGTGTCCTCGCTTCTCCCGCCCCTACGGCGTCACCGTGCCCCCTCGGCTCAAGGCGGGTTCGGGGCGGGGCGGGGTCGGCTCGGGGTGTCCTCGCTTCTCCCTTTCGGCACCGGCGCGCCCCTTCGGCTCGGGGCGGGTTCGGCTCGGGGCGGGGTCGGCTCGGAGTGTCCTCGCTTCTCCCGCCCCTACGGCGTCGCCGTGCCCCCTCGACTCAAGGCGGGTTCGGGGCGGCGGATCCTGGTCCGGGGGCGGTGATTCGGCCAGGTCAGGCGGGTTCCGGCCAGACGGCTTCCGGTCAGTCGAGCAGGCCGAGGCGCTGGGCGGCGGCCTCGGGGTCGATCGGGACGATCTGCGGCTGCGGCGCGCCGGCCACCGCCCAGTCCGGGTCCTTGAGGCCGTTGCCGGTCACCGTGCAGACGATCCGCTGGCCCGGGTCGACCAGGCCGGCCTCCGCCTTGGCCAGCAGGCCGGCCACCGAGGCGGCCGAGGCGGGCTCCACGAAGACACCCTCCTGCGCGGCCAACAGCCGGTAGGCGGAGAGGATCTGACGGTCCGTCACCTTGTCGATGAGGCCGCCCGACTCGTCCCGCGCGGCGAGCGCGTAGTCCCAGGAGGCGGGGTTGCCGATCCGGATCGCGGTGGCGATGGTCTGCGGCTTGAGCACCGGGGCGCCGTCCACGATCGGGGCCGAACCGGAGGCCTGGAAGCCCCACATGCGCGGCGTCCGGGTGGACAGTCCGTCGGCGGCGTACTCGCGGTAGCCCTTCCAGTACGCGGTGATGTTGCCCGCGTTGCCGACCGGGAGCACGTGGAGGTCCGGCGCGTCGCCGAGCATGTCCACGATCTCGAAGGCGGCGGTCTTCTGGCCCTCGATCCGCACCGGGTTCACCGAGTTGACCAGCGCCACCGGGTACTTCTCGGACAGTTCACGCGCAAGGGTGAGGCAGTCGTCGAAGTTCCCGTCCACCTGAAGGATCTTGGCGCCGTGGACCAGTGCCTGGCCCATCTTGCCGAGCGCGATCTTGCCCTGCGGCACCAGCACCGCCGACACCATCCCGGCACGCACCGCGTAGGCGGCGGCGGAGGCCGAGGTGTTGCCGGTGGAGGCGCAGATGACGGCCTGGGCGCCGTCCTCCTTGGCCTTGGAGATGGCCATCGTCATACCGCGGTCCTTGAAGGACCCGGTGGGGTTGGCACCCTCGACCTTGAGGTAGACCTCGCAGCCGGTGCGCTCGGAGAGCACCTGGGCGGGCACCAGCGGCGTGCCGCCCTCCAGCAGGGTGACCACGGGCGTGGTGTCGCTGACCGGCAGGCGGTCACGGTACTCCTCGATCAGCCCGCGCCACTGGTGGGTGTGCGCGCCTCTGGCGATCACGGCGTTCATGGCTCTTCCTACTCCCCTTCGACCCGCATGATGCTGGCCACGTCCCGCACGCTGTCCAGCGCGCGGAGCTTGTCGACCGTCGCCGACAGGGCGGCGTCGGTGGCACGGTGGGTGACCACGACGAGCGAGGCGTCGCCGTCGCGGCCCTGCTGGCGCACGGTGTCGATGGAGACCCCGTGCTCGGCGAAGACGGACGCCACCTGGGCGAGCACGCCCGCGCGGTCGTCCACATCGAGGCTGACGTGGTACCGGGTGACGACCTCGTCCATCGGCTTGGCCGGCAGCCGGGTGTACACCGAGTCGCCGGGGCCGGTGGCGCCGGCGAGCTTGTTGCGGCAGACCGCGACGAGGTCGCCGAGGACCGCCGAGGCGGTCGGCGCGCCGCCCGCGCCCGGGCCGTAGAACATCAGCCGGCCGGCCGCCTCGGCCTCCACGAACACCGCGTTGTACGCCTCGCGGACCGAGGCCAGCGGGTGCGTGAGCGGGATCATCGCGGGGTGGACCCGCGCGGTGACGGACGCGCCGTCGGCCGCCCGCTCGCAGATCGCCAGCAGCTTGACGACGCAGCCCATCTGCTTGGCGGAGGCGATGTCGGCGGCGGTCACCTCGGTCAGGCCCTCGCGGTAGACGTCCGCCGCGGTGACCTTGGTGTGGAACGCGATGCCGGCCAGGATCGCGGCCTTGGCGGCCGCGTCGAAGCCCTCCACGTCGGCCGTCGGGTCCGCCTCCGCGTAACCGAGCGCGGTGGCCTCCTCCAGCGCCTCCGAGTAGCCGGCGCCGGTGCTGTCCATCTTGTCGAGGATGAAGTTGGTGGTGCCGTTGACGATCCCGAGCACCCGGTTGACCTTGTCCCCGGCCAGGGACTCGCGCAGCGGGCGGATCAGCGGGATCGCGCCGGCCACCGCGGCCTCGTAGTACAGATCCACCCCGGCCTCGGCGGCCGCGGCGTGCAGCTCGGTGCCGTCCTTGGCGAGCAGCGCCTTGTTGGCGCTGACCACCGAGGCGCCGTTGCGGAACGCCGACAGGAGGAGGTGTTTGGAGGGCTCGATGCCGCCCACCACCTCGATCACCACATCGATGTCGCCCCGGTTGACCAGGGCCTCGGCATCCGTCGTGATCAGGTGCTCCGGCACGCCCGGGCGCACCCGCCCGGCCCGGCGGACCGCGATGCCGGCGAGCTCGACCGGCGCGCCGATGCGCGCGGCGAGGTCGGCGGCGTCCGTCGTCATGATGCGCGCCACCTCGGAGCCCACCACACCACAGCCCAGCAACGCCACCTTCAGCGGCCGCGTACGCATCATCCGACTCCGCTCTGCATTCTTCGTGCTTCGGTTTCCGGCGGTATTTCGGGGATCCGCCGGATCTTCGGTCTGTACCAGTCTCCGGGACTTTCCGTACGGATCTACGGTCGTTCCATGATCTGAGACAAGAATTTCGTCATCCGATATCGAGACGCAGGAGATCCTCCTCCGTCTCGCGCCGGACGATCACCCGGGCCGCACCGTCCTTGACGGCCAGCACGGGGGGCTTCAGGGCGTGGTTGTAGTTGCTCGCCATCGAGCGGCAGTAGGCACCGGTGGCGGGCACCGCGATCAGGTCGCCCGGGGCCAGGTCGGCCGGCAGGAAGGCGTCCCGGACGACGATGTCGCCGGACTCGCAGTGCTTGCCGACCACCCGGACCAGCATCGGCTCGGCGGCGCTGGCGCGCGACACCAGGGCCACCGAGTACTCGGCGTCGTAGAGCGCGGTGCGGATGTTGTCCGACATGCCGCCGTCCACGCTGACGTAGGTGCGCAGACCCTCCAGCGGCTTGATCGTGCCGACCTCGTACAGCGTGAAGGCGGTCGGGCCGACGATCGCGCGGCCGGGCTCGACGGAGAGCCGGGGGGCGCTCAGGTTCGCGGCGGCGCACTCGCGGCGGACGATGTCGGCCAGCGCGGCGGCGATCTCGGCCGGCTCGCGCGGGTCGTCCTCGCTGGTGTACGCGATGCCGAGGCCGCCGCCGAGGTCGATCTCGGGCAGCTCGACGCCGTGTTCGTCGCGGATCTCGGCGAGCAGGCCGACCACCCGGCGGGCGGCGACCTCGAAGCCGGCCGTGTCGAAGATCTGCGAGCCGATGTGCGAGTGGATGCCGCGCAGCTCCAGGCCGGGGTGGCCGAGCACCCGGCGGACCGCCTCGGCCGCCGCGCCCCCGTTCAGCGAGAGCCCGAACTTCTGGTCCTCGTGGGCGGTGGCGATGAACTCGTGGGTGTGCGCCTCGACGCCGACCGTGACCCGGATCAGCACCGGCTGGCGCACGCCCTGCCGGCCGGCGATCGCGGCCAGCCGCTCGATCTCCTCGTAGGAGTCGAGCACGATGTGGCCGACGCCGGTCTTCACCGCGTGTTCGAGCTCGTCCACCGACTTGTTGTTGCCGTGCAGCGCGATCCGCTCCGGCGGCATCCCGGCGGCCAGCGCCACGGCCAGCTCGCCGACGCTGCACACGTCGAGGTTGAGGCCCTCCTCGTGGAGCCAGCGCACGACCGCCTTGGAGAGGAAGGCCTTGCCCGCGTAGTAGACGTCCGCGCCGGTGCCGAAGGCCTCGCGCCAGGCGCGGGCCCGGGTCCGGAAGTCGTCCTCGTCCATGACGTAGGCCGGGGTGCCGAACTCGGCGGCGAGCCGCTTGACGTCGAGGCCGCCGACGGTGACCACGCCGTCCGCACCGCGGGCGACGGTCTTCGACCAGACCTTGGGGTCGAGCGCGTTCAGGTCGCTCGGCGGCGCCTGGTAGTGGCCCTCGGTCAGCACGTCGCCGTGCCGGGGGCCTGCGGGGTGTGCGGAGCGGCTCATCTCTGCTTACTTCCTTGGCTTATGGCGAGGGGCGGCGACGGTCCTCGTTGACCGTCCGCCGCCCCCGCTGTGCGCTTGGGGGTGGTCCTACATCCGCTCGGGCGCCGTCACGCCCAGGAGCGTGAGGCCGTTGGCCATGACCGTGCGGGTGGCCTCGACCAGCCACAGCCGGGCCCGGTGCGTGTCGTTGAGCTCTTCGTCGCCCTTGGGCAGGAACATGCAGTTCTCGTACAGGCGGTGGTACTTGCCCGCGAGGTCCTCCAGGTAGCGCGCGACCCGGTGCGGCTCGCGCAGCTCGCCGGCCGTGGCCAGGATCCGCGGGAACTCGCCGAGGGCGCCGAGGACGTCGTTCTCCCACTGGGTGGCGAGCAGCTCGGGTTTGAAGTCCCCGGCCGGGCCCTTGTCGACGCCGAGCTCCGCGGCCTTGCGGGCGACGCCGCACATCCGGGTGTGCGCGTACTGGACGTAGTAGACCGGGTTCTCGTTGGTCTGGCTGGTCAGCACGTTGATGTCGAGCGTGATCGTGGAGTCGGTGGAGGAGCGCGCCAGGGTGTACCGGGCGGCGTCCACGCCGATCCAGTCGACCACGTCGTCGATGGTGATGATGTTGCCGGCCCGCTTGGACATGCGGACCTCTTCGCCGTCGCGAAGCATCTTCACGAACTGGCCGATCTTGACCTCGATGTTGCGGTCCATGTCGTCGCCCGCGCAGGCCGAGATGGCCTTGAGGCGGTTGACGTAGCCGTGGTGGTCCGCGCCCAGCATGTAGACGGAGACCTCGGAGCCGCGGTCGCGCTTGGAGAGGTAGTAGGCGGCGTCGGCGGCGAAGTAGGTGGTCTCGCCGTCGGCCTTGACCAGGACGCGGTCCTTGTCGTCGCCGAAGTCGGTGGTGCGCAGCCAGATCGCGCCGTCCCGGTCGAAGACGTGGCCCTGCTCGCGCAGCCGCTCGATGGCCTTCTCGACGGCGCCGGAGTCGTGCAGCGACTTCTCCGAGAACCAGACGTCGAAGTGGGTGCCGAACTCCTCCATCGAGCGCTGGATCTCGGCGACCATGAGCTTGAGGCCCTCGGTGCGGAACACCTCCAGCTGCTCGCCCTCGGGCAGGTCGAGCACGCCGGGGACGCCGTCCACGATCGCCTTGGCGATGTCGACGATGTACTCGCCGACGTAGCCGTCGGCCGGCACGGGCTGCCCGTTGGCGGCGGCCTTCAGCGAGCCGGCGAACTTGGAGATCTGCACGCCGGCGTCGTTCAGGTAGTACTCGGTGGTGACGTCGGCGCCGGTGGCCCGCAGCACCCGGGCGAGCGAGTCGCCGACGGCGGCCCAGCGGACGCCGCCGATGTGGATCGGGCCGGTCGGGTTGGCGGAGACGAACTCCAGGTTGATCTTCAGGCCCTTGAGCGCCTCGTTGCGGCCGTAGGACTCGCCCGCCTCGACGATGCTCCGCGCCAGCGCGCCCTGGGTGGCGGCGTCGAGCGTGATGTTCAGGAAGCCCGGCCCGGCGATGTCGACCTTGGCGACCCCGGGCAGTTCACGCAGACGGGCGGCCACCAGGTCGGCCACGGCTCGCGGCGGCCGACCGGCCGACTTCGCGAGCTGGAGGGCCACGTTCGTCGCGTAGTCGCCGTGGTCCCTGTTCTTGGGTCGCTCGACCGTCACGTGCTCGGGCACGGCGACGGCCAGCTCGCCCGCCTCGACGGCGGCGCTCACTGCGGCCTGGACTGCCTGGGAAAGCTCTGCGGGGGTCACGACGCCAAGCGTAGGCGAGACGGGGTACCCGCTCGCCACCCCGTTTGCCGGTTGAGACGCCCGCGCGCCGTGCTCAGCCGCGATCCGTGCGCTCTGTTCGCTCAGGGCGAAACCCGTCCGGCCTCGCCGCCCGCGCCATCAGCCGCCACACCAGCGCCACCAGATCGGCGGGGTCGAAGGGCTTGCCCAGGTAGCCGTCCACCCCGACCGCCTCCCCGAGGTCGAGGTCGGCCGGCGTGCAGGCGCTGACGATCGCGATCGGCAGCCCGCTGGTCACCGGCGCCGCCCGCAGCCGGGCCGCCGTCCGCAGGCCGTCCAGCCGCGGCATCACGACGTCCAGCGTCACCACGTCCGGCCGCACCCGGCGGACCACCTCCAGGCACTCGGCGCCGTCGGCGGCGGTCACCACCTCGAAGCCTTCCAGCTCCAGGTTGACCCTGATCAGCTGACGGATCACCTCGCTGTCGTCCACCACGAGGACCCGCCCGGACACTCCCGACACCTCACCGAGGGTATCGGCGCGCCCGCCGCCCCGTCCGGCCTTTCCGGACTTCCGCTCCCCCTCCGCTCCCCGCCGCCGGGCCGGTGGTGGAAACCCGTGCACGGACCACGCCCCGGGCCTGGTAATGTTCTCCACGTCGAAGCGAACGCGACGACAACACCAAGCAGGCCCCCGTAGCTCAGGGGATAGAGCACCGCCCTCCGGAGGCGGGTGCGCAGGTTCGAATCCTGCCGGGGGCACTTCGCGAGAAGTGCAACAGAGGCCCAGATCAGTGGAGTTCATCCACGGATCTGGGCCTTCGTCATGTCGGCGGCGGGGCGGGCGGCATGACCGGGGCCGCCGCCCGGGAAGGACGGCGGCCCCGGCGCTCCGGGCGGCTCGCGGTCAGCCGGCCACCGGGGCGGCGAAGGTCTCGGCCGGGCCGAAGTCGGAGAAGGTGACCTTGTTGACCGCCTTCACGCCCTTCATCTCGACCTGCTGCTCGGCGTAGCGGGTGCGGCCCGCGCGGTCGATCCACTGGTCGAAGTCGAAGCCGGTGGTGCCCTTCGCCTTCAGCGACTTGTACGTCCGCGGGTCGACGCTGCTCAGCTGTTCGGTGCTGATGTGGCCGGTGAGGTGGTAGACGGCGACGCCGTCACGCGTCTCCATGCCCTTGCGCGCACCGGGGCCGGCGGCCAGCAGCAGCTTGGCGTAGTCGGTGTAGTCGACGACCGCGTTGTCGGTGGAGTGCGGCATCTTGGCCCACTCGTCACCCGGCGTGGACAGGTCGCGCAGGTAGCTGGCGTCGGCCGTCGTCAGGCTCTCGATCCAGAGGATCGGCTCGGCGACACCGGGCGCGGTGGTGCGCATCTCCATCCGGCCGGTCCAGACGCCGTTGAGGTTGCTGCGGCCCTTCATGGTCGACAGCGCCACCCCGCCACTCTCGGTGATCATGACCACCGAGACCGCGTAGGGCGACTTGTCGGCCGCCGCCAGGGCCTGCTCGGGGTCGAAGGCACCCTCGGCGGCCGGGCTCGCGGACGCGGTGGCGGCCGAATTCGCGGGCGCCGGGGCGGTGGTGGCCGGCGAGGAGGCGGTGGCCGTCGGGGAGGCCGAGGCCGCGGCGGAGGTCGGGGCCGGCTGGGCGGCCGACCCGGTGTCGTCGTTGCACCCCGCCACGGTGGCGAGGGCCAGGGCCGTCGCCGCGATCGTCAGGGCGGTGGTGCGGGAGGTGGTCACGGTTGGGGCTCTCCGGGTGTGTCGGTTTCGTCGACGGAGAGTGTTTCATGTGAAGAACGCCGTTCGAACCGCTGTCCGGGCCGGGCTCAGGAGGCCGCGTCCACCGCCTCCTCGTAGAGGGCCGCCACGGTGTGGTCGAAGGCGGCGCTGTAGGAGGTGTCGGGGCTGTCGCCGCCCTCCTGGTAGCCGCCGATGACGCCGACCACATGGCCGGTGGTGGTGCTGATCCACGGGCCGCCGCTGGTGCCGCCGGGGTAGCCGGGGCAGTCGACGACGCGCTGGTAGGTGCTCTGGCGGCCGGTGGTGTTGCCGCACAGGAGCGGCGCCTCGGTGCCGCTCGGGTACCCGTAGAGGCGGACGGTGACGCCGAAGGGCTCGTCGGTGCCGAGCTGGTTGGCGCCGACCACGTCCTCGATCCGGCGGCCGTCGTCGGACGCGGTCTCCAGGACGGCGAAGTCCTCGTCCTGGTCGCCGTCCCGCGACCAGCCGGTGGTGGTGTGGATCGCGGTGACCCGCCAGGTGCCGTAGGGGGCGGCGCCGTCGCGGTAGCCGGGGACGAAGGTGACGCCGGCGGCACTGTCGAGGCAGTGGGCGGCGGTGATCAGCAGGTTCTTCGTGGGGCTGTGCAGCACGCTGGCGGTGCAGAAGTGGTCGCCCGCCGTGACCTTGCCGCTGAACAGGGCTCCCACGGTGGCGGATTCGGGCGTGGCCGGGGCCACCGCGGTGGTGCCGAGCGGGCCCGGGACGGTGACGGCGGCGGTGGCCGGGTCGGTGGGCGCCTCGGCGGCGGCCTGGTCGGTGGTGGCCTCGCCGGCGGCCCCGTCCGTGGGCGCCCCGGTGGCGGCCGGGGCCGCCGCGTGCGCCGCCGCGTCCGGCGCCGAGGCAGAGGACGAGGGCGCGGGCGCGGGCGCGGGGGACGACGTGGCGGCCGCCGGGGCGGTCACCGTCGGGCTGCCCGCCGCCGTCACCTCCGAGGTCACGCTGTGCGCGCCCGTGACGACGGCCGCCACGGTGAGCACCGAGAGCAGGGTGAGGAGGGTGGGGGCCAGAAGCCGGCGTCGGGGCTGAAGGCGACGGTGCTGGCCCATGCCTGGTCCTCCTGACCTGGATGTCGGTGCGAGTACCGTCCGACTATGGCCCAGGGAGCTGGGAGGGCTGTGATGTCCGGCTGGGAGCCGGATGAGAAATCCTCCGCCCGGCGGCCCGGGGCCGGTCGGTCCCGAGGCGTCACCCCGGGGTCCGGCGCCCCCCGGCACGGCGGCGCCTCCCCGCTCCCGGGGTGGCCGGGAGCGGGGAGGCGCCGGAGGTCGACTGCGGGACCTCGGGGCATGTTTCAGTCGGCGCGGGTACCGGGGCCGCGGCTCATCGGGCGCGCTGCCGGTGGCTCGGCGCCGCCGCCCCCGCGGTGGCCGTCGCGCCGGCCTGCCCGCCCGCCCCGGACACGGTCTCCCCGGTGGCCTCGCCGGGTGCCGGGCGGTGGTTGATCATCAGGAAGGCGATCAGCGCCGCCGCCAGCAGGATGCCCATCGCCACCCAGGTCGCGATCACGTACCCGTGCACCGCGCCCTGGGCCTGGACCTGGGGATTGCCGGCGATCCGGGTGGCCAGGTACGTCGCGGTGGCACTGGCCGCGATCGTGTTCAGCAGCGCCGTACCGACGGAACCGCCCACCTGCTGGGCCGAGTTGATGGTGGCCGACGCGGCGCCGGCCTCGTTCGGGGCGACGCCCAGGGTGGCCAGGCTCATCGCCGGCATGAACACCAGGCCCATCCCGAAGCCGAGCAGCAGCTCGGCGGGGAGCACCATGCCGGCCCACGGACTGTCCACCTTCATCTGGGTCAGCCAGGCCATCGCGGCCGCGGCCAGCAGCAGCCCGGGCCCGATCAGGTTGCGCGAGGGCACCCTGGTCATCAGCCGGGCCGCGAACCCGGTCGAACTGATCACGATGGCGGCCGTCATCGGCAGGAAGGAGACGCCGGACATCACCGGCGAGAAGTGCTTGATCACCTGGAGGTAGTAGGTGAGGAACAGGAACAGGCCGAACATCCCGACCATCGCCAGGCCGATCGAGAGCGCGGCGCCGCCGCGGTTGCGCTCGCCCACGATGTGCAGCGGCAGCAGCGCGTGTTCGGTGCGCCGCTCCACCAGCACGAAGGCCACCAGCAGGAGCGCGCCGAGCGCCAGCGAGCCCAGCACCAGCCAGTCCACCCAGCCCCGGCTGACCGCCTCGGACGTGCCGAAGACGATGGCGAGCAGGCCGCCGCAGCCCAGGAAAGCGCCGGGCAGGTCGAGTTTGACCCGGCGCCCCTTGGCGACGTGGTCCGAGGTGAGGATCGAGAAGGCGGCGAAGGCCGTCGCGATGGCGATCGGGGTGTTCACGAACAGGCACCAGCGCCAGTTCAGGTACTCGGTCAGCAGGCCGCCCAGGAGCAGGCCGATCGCGGCGCCGCCGCCGGCGATGGCACCGAAGATGCCGAACGCCGTACTGCGTTCCCGTGGATCGCTGAAGGTGGTGGAGAGCAGGCCCAGGGCGGACGGGGCGAGGAGCGCGCCGAAGGCGCCCTGGAGGGCGCGGGCCGCGAACAGCATCGCCGACCCGGACGCGGCGCCGCCGATCGCGGAGGCGAGGGCGAAGCCGAGCAGGCCGATGATGAAGACGCGTTTGCGGCCGAAGAGGTCGCCGAGCCGGCCGCCGAGGAGCAGCAGGCCACCGAAGGCCAGCGTGTAGGCGGTGATCACCCACTGCCGGTTGGCGTCGGATATCCCGAGGTCCTTCTGGGCCGAGGGCAGGGCGATGTTCACGATGGTGATGTCGAGGACGATCATCAGCTGGGCGATGGCGATGACCGCCAATGCCCACCAGCGACGACTGTCCGCCGCCTTGTGACCGGTGGCAGGTTGAGCAGACACTGGGGGAGCCTTCCGCAGGGGTTCGGAGAGGTCACGCAGTCGCCTTCCAGCCAAACGCTCCGCGCGGCGAATGGCAAGGAAAAAGCTCACCAAATCGGACGAATAGGACTAATTCACCACTCGCCCGGGACCACGGGACCAGGCCCGCCCCGGCCGGAGGCGGCGAAGAGCCCCCGGGTGCCCCTGCACCCGGGGGCCGTGCCGTCGGCCGCCCGGGCCGGGGCACCCGCCGTCGCCGGCACCGCGCTACAGCGCGGCCAGCTCCGCCACCAGGTCGTCCAGCCCCAGCGAGCCCTGCGAGAGCGCCGCCATGTGCCAGGCCTTGAGGTCGAACTCCTCGCCGCGCGCCTCGTGCGCCGCCCGGGCCGCCGCCCGGCCGCGCTGCCAGGCCCGCTCGCCGAGCTTGTAGCCGATCGCCTGGCCGGGCATGCCGAGGTAGCGGACCAGCTCGCTGTCCAGGACCTCCGGCGCCAGCCCGCAGTACCGGCCGAAGAACTCCCGGGCGGCGTCCGGCAGGACGGCCTCGCCCGGGCGGAACGGGGAGTCCGCGGGGAAGTCCAGCCCGACGTGCATGCCGATGTCGACGATCACCCGCAGCGCGCGCATCATCTGGGCGTTGAGGTAGCCGAGCCGGTGGCCCGGGTCGGTGAGGTAGCCCAGCTCGTCCATCAGGCGCTCGGCGTACAGCGCCCAGCCCTCCATGTTGGCGCTCACCCCGCCGATGCTGACCTGGTAGGTGGAGAGCCGGTCGGCGACGTAGTTCCACTGCGCGAGCTGGAGGTGGTGGCCGGGAACGCCCTCGTGGTACCAGGTGGAGACGAGGTCCCAGACCGGGAAGCGCTCCCGGCCGATGGTCGGCAGCCAGGTCCGCCCCGGGCGGGTGAAGTCCAGCGACGGCGAGGTGTAGTACGGCGCGGCCGCGCTGCCCGCCGGGGCGATCATCGACTCGACCCGGGTGACCGGCTCGGCCAGGTCGAAGTGGGTGCCCTGGAGGTCGCGGATCGCCCCGTCCATCAGCCCCTGGAGGTACTCACGCGTCGCTTCGGCGCCCTGGACGGCGGGGCCGTCGCTCTCCAGCCACCGCATCGCCTCCATCGGGGTGGAGCCGGGGAGCACCTTCTCGGCCTCCGCCTCCATCTGGGCGAGCAGGCCGTGGAACTCCTGCCAGGCCCAGCCGTACGCCTCGTCCAGGTCGAGGTCGGCGCCGGTCCAGTAGCGCACCCACCGGCCGTAGCGCTCGCGCCCGATGGTGTCGGAGGTGCCGGCGGCGGCCGGGCCGTAGACGTCGCGCAGCCAGTCGCGCAGCGCGGCCACCGCGGCGGCCGCGGCGGCGGCGGGCCCGGCCAGCTCGGCGCGCAGCCCCTCGGGCGCCTGCCGGACGAAGACGCCGAACCAGCCGGCCTCGTCCCCCTGCAGCCAGTCGCCGAGCTGCTCGACCACGGTGCTCACCTGACGGGGGCCGGAGAGCAGACCGCGCTCGATGCCCGCGGCGAGGGTGGCCCGGTACTGCTCCAGCGTGAGGGGCACCCGGGCCAGCCGGCGCCCGATCACCGCCCACTGCTGCTCGGTGTCGGCGGGCATCAGGGTGAAGACGTCCCGCACGTTGTGGACCGGCGAGGCCAGGTTGCGAACCGCGCGGAAGCCCTCCCCCGCGTCGTGGACGGCGAGCGAGGCGGTGAGCCGCTCGCGCAGCAGCCGGGCGCAGCGGCGCTCGGCCTCGTCCTCGGCAGCTCCGGCCCGCTCCGCGTCCGCGAGCCGGGCGAGCGTGCGGCGGCCGAGTTCGGCGAGCGCCTCGTCACCGGCCGGGGAGAGGTCGGGGAGTCGGTCGTCGTCGAGGTTGAGCCCGAGGTACACCGCGGTCAGCGGGTCGAGCTCGGCCAGGGCCTGCACGTAGTCGTCGGCAATGCGGCGCGGGGTGGTGCCGTCGGAGCTGATCAGTTCTTCAACCATCCGGACATCATTTCGCGGCCCGGGCCGATTGCAAGCCCCTACCCTGTGGCATGGACCGGCCATTTCAGACCTCCGCCCGGCGCTCCCGCCTGCGCCGGAGCAGCAGTCCCGGGTCCCACCTGGACCGGCCGCGGGCCAACCGGAAGAAGCAGAGGCCGATCAGCACCGCGCAGAAGTGTCCGAGGTCCGTGAAGGCGTGCGAACCGACCAGCGGCACCAGGTAGAAGGCCAGCACGCCGCCCCCGTACAGCAGCCGCCAGCGGCCGGCGAAGCGGTACGTCAGCACGGCGACCACACCGGCCAGCGCGTACGAGACGCCGACGTCCACCGTGCCGGCCAGGCTCTCCCCCAGCCGGCCGCGCATGATGCCCCGGGCGACCACCCCCTCGCTGACGAGGGTGGCCAGCACGTGGGCGGTGGCGGCCACCGTGAACCAGCGCGGCGTGCCCAGCCAGCGCTCCGCGTTGGCGTGGAAGAGGGTGAACAGCACGAAGTAGAGGAGGAAGCTCGACTGCTCGGTCCAGAGCGCGCTGGCCACCAGGACGTGCACCGGGTCCGAGCGGAGGTTCTCCAGGTTGGTCGAGCGGGCGGCCAGGAACCAGTCCAGCCGCGCCGGGTCCATCCGCGCCACCACGAAGCTCGTGGCCGCCAGGAGCAGCAGCCACAGGTACGTCCCGGGCGCCGACCGGACCCACCGGAGGACCGCCCCCGGCACCCGGCGCACGGCCGCCGTCCACTGCACTGCCCGCGCCATCCGGCGGCCCTCCTCGAAGCGACGGCGACGATCCGTCCCCATGGTCGGCGCCCGGCCCGCCGTGCGGCGGGCCGACCCGCCGGGGCGGGCGGTCGCGGGGCGGCGGGCCGGGCGGGGGCCGGGGCGGCGGCGGGTCACGAGCGGCCGGGTGGCTGGGGCGGCCGGGCGGCAAACATCCGTTCGGAATGATCGGTGCAGGCAAGGATCCGATCGGACCGGCGACCATTACGCTGACCGCCATGGAAGCCAGCTCAGCGCCCGTCCCACCGTCCTCCGAGGCCCGGCCGCGGCGCAGCGGGTACCGGCGGCTGACGGTGCAGCAGCGACGGGACCAGCTGATCGCGGTCGCCCTGGAGCTGTTCGCCTCGCGTCCGCCGGACGAGGTGAGCCTGGACGACGTGGCGGAGGCCGCCGGGGCCTCCCGGCCGCTGGTGTACCGCTACTTCGCGGGCGGCAAGCAGCAGTTGTACGAGGCCGCGCTGCGCACCGCCGCGGAGGAGCTGACCAGCCGGTTCACGGTGCCGCTGACCGGCAGCCCGACCGAGCAGCTGGCCGCCGTGCTGGAGAGCTACTTCGCCTTCGTGGCCGAGCACGACGCCGGGTACTCGGCCCTGCTGCGCGGCGGCTCGGTGGTGGAGACGCAGCGCACCTCGGCGATGGTGGACGACGTCCGGCGGGCGGCGCTCAAGCGGACCCTGCGCCACCTCGGGGTCCGGGAGGCCGGGCCGCGGCTGACCCTGCTGGTGCGCTCGTGGATCGCGGTGGTCGAGGGCACCTCGCTGACCTGGCTGGACGAGGGCCGCGCGCTGCCGGTGGACGAGCTGCGGGAGTGGCTGGTGGACCAGTTCGTGGCGATGGCCGCGGCGACGGCGCTGCACGATCCGCAGACGGCGCAGGTGCTGACCGCGCTGCTGGCGCTGGAGGGCCCGGACGCACCACGGACCGCCCGGCTGCGGGCCGCGCTCGGCGGCTGAGGCGGGGGCCGCGCTCGGCGGCTGAGGCGCGGGGCGCGGCGGTTCTTCGCGGGCGGGTCCGGCTCGCTCTCGCGGCCCGACCCGCGACCCCCGTGCCCGGGGTCGGGGTCGGGCCGCCCGGACGTCAGGCCTTGCCGAGCACCTGACGCTGGCGGCCCAGCCCGTCGATCTCGATCTCCACGACGTCCCCGGCGGTCAGGAACGGGGTGCCCGGGTGGCCCAGGGTGACGCCGGCCGGAGTGCCGGTGACGATCACGTCGCCCGGCTCCAGCACCATGAACTGGCTGACGTACCGGACGATCTCCAGCACCGGGAAGATCATCTCGGCGGTGGAGCCGTCCTGCCGCAGCCCGCCGTTGACCCAGAGGCGCAGCCGCAGCCGCTGCGGGTCGGCGACCTCGTCCGCGGTGACCAGCCAGGGGCCGAGCGGCGTGAAGGTCTCCGCCGACTTGCCCTTGTCCCACTGGCCGCCGCGCTCCAGCTGGAAGGCCCGCTCGGTGACGTCGTTGGCGATCGTGTAGCCCGCGATCGCCTCCGCCGCCTCCCGGTGGCCGGCCAGGTACCGGGCGGTGCGGCCGATCACGATCGCCAGTTCGGCCTCGTAGTCGGTCTTCTCGCCGCCCCGGGGCACCAGCACCTCGTCGTACGGGCCGACCACGGTGTTGCTCGGCTTGAGGAAGATCACCGGCTCGTCCGGGATCGCCGCGCCGGCCTCGGCGGCGTGGTCCCGGTAGTTGAGCCCGATCCCGACCACCTTGCCCGGCCGGGTGACCGGAGCGCCGACCCGCTGCCCGGCGACGTCGGCCACCGGCAGCAGGCCGGCGGCCGCGTCGCGGGCCAGCGCGGCCGGATCGAGCCCGGCCAGGAAGGCGCCGTCGATGTCCCGGGCGCGCCCGGAGAGGTCGTACGCGGTGCCGTCGTGGCCCAACGCGATCGGACGCTCGGCGCCCGGTGGTCCGACACGGAGGAGCTTCATCTGAGCCTCACCACCACTTTCGTCTCAGCTCGCCGGTACGGCCGCACACACCGCACCGAACTCTTGTTGCGAGGTATATCAACGGCCGCCGCCTGCGAACCAGACAGTCCAGCTCGGCGAATTCCTATCAATTCCCACAACCCGGAGCAGCACCGAATCAGGTGCCCGTACGGTTGACAGCCCCCGGCCCGGGCGACGGCCACCGGTCGGGCCGGTCGGCACGGGGCTCCACCACAGGGCTCCACCGTGGGCGGACGGGCCTCCGCCCGGGGTGAGCGCGCGAGTGGGCGGGCCGTCGCCGGTCGGTCATCGGGCGACCGCCGGGGCGGGCGTCAGCTCTGCGCGGGGCCGCCGAGGAGCTGGTCCAGGGGTTGCGCCCGGGCCGGGCCGGGGCCGGCCTCGTCGCGCTCCCGCTCCCAGCGGTCGAGGTCGCGCAGGACGTCCGCGTGCGCCCTCGGCTCGCCGGACAGGGCCGGGGCCAGCTCGCGCAGCAGCGCGGCGGCGGCGCCCGGGCTGCCGGCGCGGGCGAGCCAGAGGGCGAGGTCGTGACAGGTGCGCAGGGTGCGGAGGTCGGCCGGGCCGAAGCTGCGGGCGAACCGCGGGATCAGCTCGGTCAGCATCCGCACGGCCTCCTCGGGCCGGCCCTCCACGCCGTACTCCCAGGCCCGGTCGGCCCGCTGCCGCAGCGCCTCGGGCGGCTCGGGCGGCTCGGGCGGCGGGGCCGGGGCGGCCGGGGTGCTCCGGCCGACCGGGGTGCTCTGCCCGACCGGGGTGCTCTGCCCGACCGGGATCTCGCGCAGTCGGCGGCGCACCTCGGCGGCGTCGGCGGGCCGGTCGGCCGGGTCCTTGGCGAGCAGCCGGCCGATCAGGGCGGCGAGCGCCGGGTAGGGGGTGCGTACCGGCGGCGGCGGGTCGTTGAGGTGCTGGTACATCATGGCGACCGGCGATCCGGCGTTGAACGGGCGCTGTCCGGTGCAGAGTTCGAAGAGCACCACGCCGAGCGCGTAGAGGTCGGCCCGGCCGTCGATGGCACCGCCGGCCCAGCACTCGGGAGCCAGGTACGGCGGGGTGCCGATGACCACACCGGTCGACGTGAGCCCGGTGCCCGACTGGGTGAGCAGCCGGGCGATGCCGAAGTCCAGCACCTTGGCCTCGCCGCTCTCGGCGATCATGATGTTCTCCGGCTTGATGTCCCGGTGCACCACGCCCGAGCGGTGGGCGGCGTCCAGCGCCTTGCAGACCTGCCGGGCCCACTTCAGCGCGAGCGCCGGGTCGGGCGTGCCCTCCTTGAGCACCGCGGACAGCGGGCGGCCGCGGACCAGCTCCATCACCAGGTAGTGGGTGAACCAGGCACCCTGCTGGACCCGGCCGTAGTCGTGCAACGTGACGATGTGCGGATTGGACAGGCTGCCGGCGGTCTTGGCCTCGCGGACGAACCGCGCGACCGCCTCCTCGTCGCTCGCCTTCTCCTCGGAGAGGACCTTGACCGCGACCGCCCGCCCGATGTTGTCGTCGTGGGCCGCCCAGACCACCCCGAAGCCGCCCCGGCCGAGCGTCCGGTCCAGCCGGTAGCGGCCGTCCAGAACCTCCCCAGCCCTCATGTCTCCCCCAACCCCCGGGTGCACCGGATACGAACAGCGTCCACCGTGACCGGGGCCACCATAGCGTCGGGGGAGGACATGGGGGTGAACGGGCTACGGCTTGGGCTTGGGCAGGCCGGGCGGGTTGATCTCGGAGGTCTGGACGGCCTCGCCGTCGAGCCCCCAGCGCTTCAGCGCCTGGCCGTAGGTGCCGTTCTTGATGATCTCGTTGATCGCCCCGTTCAGTGCCTGGACCAGCCCGTTGTCCTTCTTGGTGGTCGCCGCGATCTTCCCCAGGACGTCCGCGCCGCCGCCGGAGTAGGTGCCGACCACCTCGGTCTGACCGGTCTGCACGGCGTGGAAGGCCGAGCTCGGGTTGGGGCCGACGTAGGCGTCGATCCGGCCGGAGGAGAGCGCCAGGTAGTAGTCGGAGGAGCTCTGGAAGTACTTGATGTCGGCCGGCTTGAGGCCGTTCTTCACGTTCTCCTCGTTCCAGGAGATCAGCAGCTTCTCCTGGTTGGTGCCGGAGGAGACGGCGATCGTCTTGCCGGCCACGTCCTTGGGGCCGGTGACCTTCCAGCCGGTGCCCTTCTTGGCCTCGAAGCCGAGGATGTCCAGCCGGTAGGTGGCGAAGTCGTACTTCTCCTTGCGGGCCTCGGTGACGGTGATGTTGGTCATGCCGACGTCGAACTTGCCGCTGTCCAGGCCCACGAAGACGTTCTCCCAGGAGACCGGGTTGAACTCGACCTTCAGGCCGAGGACGTCGCCGACCAGCGAGGCGAGGTCGGGCTCGACCCCGATGATGGTCTTGTCGTCGTTCGCGTAGAAGTCCAGCGGCGGCGTGGTACCGAGCGAGTTGGCGACCGTCAGCGTCCCTCTCTTTCTGACCTCCTCCGGAACCAGCGCCGCGATGGCGTCCACCTTCGCCGTCGTGATGCGGTTCTGATTTGGCGTCAGGTTCACCGTGGTGCCGTTGGGCGCGGTACTGCCCTTCGCGGGGGCGAGCTCCGCGGCGGCGTCCGTGGAACTGCCGCAGGCGGCGAGGGTGAGGGTGGCGGCGAGCGCGGCGGCGGCGGTCACGAGGGCGCGACGGGGTAGGGACATGGCGGAACTCCTGATGGCTGGAAGAGGGTCGGGGAGCGGGAGGGGGTCGGCGAGGGGGGTCAGAGGACCTTGGCGAGGAAGGCGCGGGTGCGCTCGTGCTGCGGATCGTCCAGGACGGCCTTCGGCGGGCCCTGCTCGACCACCACCCCGCCGTCCATGAAGACCACGGTGTCAGCGACCTCGCGGGCGAAGCCGATCTCGTGGGTCACCACGATCATGGTGGTGCCGGCCTGGGCGAGGTCCTTGATGACGTCCAGCACCTCGCCCACCAGCTCCGGGTCGAGCGCCGAGGTCGGCTCGTCGAAGAGCAGCACCTTCGGCTCCAGCGCCAGCGCCCGGGCGATCGCCACCCGCTGCTGCTGGCCGCCGGAGAGCTGGCGCGGGTAGGCGTCCGCCTTGTCGGCGAGGCCGACCCGCTCCAGCAGCGCCAACGCGGCCGCCCGGGCCTCGGCCTTGGGCCGGCGCAGCGCGCTGACCGGGGCCTCGATGATGTTCTCCACCACCGTGAGGTGCGGGAACAGGTTGAAGTTCTGGAACACGAAGCCGATGTTGGTGCGCTGGCGCAGGACGTCGCGCTCCCTGAGCTCGTGCAGCCGGTCGCCGGAGCGGCGGTAGCCGATCAGCTCGCCGTCGATCGCGACGAAGCCGCGGTCCAGCTTCTCCAGGTGGTTGATCGAGCGCAGCAGCGTCGACTTGCCGGAGCCGGAGGGGCCGAGCACCACCGTCACCGAGCCGGCCGGCACGTCGAGGTCGACGCCGCGCAGCACGGCGAGCGGGCCGAAGCTCTTGTGCAGGCCCCTGACCTGCACCATGGGTTCCACGACGGGGGTGGTCACGAGCGTCCTCCGGTAGCGGTCTCGACGGGGGTGCGGTCGGCCCGCAGGCCCTGGACGAAGGCCCGGGCCCGCTGCAGCGGGGTGGGCGGCGGGGTGCGTTCGGCGCCCCGGGCGAAGTAGCGCTCGACGTAGTACTGGCCGAGCGACAGCACCGTGGTCAGCAGCACGTACCAGACGGTGGCCACCATCAGCAGCGGCACCACCCGGCCGGTGCGGCCGTAGACGACCTGCACCTGGTAGAAGAGCTCGCCGATGGCCATCACGTAGACCACCGAGGTGCCCTTGAACAGCGAGATCACCTCGTTGGCGGCGGCCGGCAGGATGCCGCGCATGGCCTGCGGCAGCACGATCCGCCAGGCCTGGCGCCAGCGCGGCACGCCCAGCGCGGCGGCGGCCTCGCGCTGCCCGCCGTCGACCGCGATGATGCCGCCGCGGATGATCTCCGCGGCGAACGCGGCCTGGTGCAGGCCCAGCCCCAGCACGGCGGCGCCGAGCGCGCCCAGCACCCCCATCGTCTCGAACTCGGCGAAGGTCGGGCCGAACGGGATCCCGATGCCGAACCGCTTGTAGAGGTAGGAGAGGTTGAACCAGAAGACCAGCTGCACGATCAGCGGGATGGAGCGGAACGCCCAGACGTAGGCCCAGGCGATGGACTGCAGGATCGCGCTGCGCGACAGCCGCATCGCCGCCACCACCGCACCCAGCAGGAAGCCCAGCAGCGTTCCGTAGAAGGTGAGTTCGATGGTGCGGCCGACGGCGCGCAGGATGGTGTCGGCGGAGAAGTAGACCCGGAAGGTCGCCCAGTCCCAGCCGGGGTTGGTGGCCAGGCCGTGGGCGAACTGGAGCAGGACGACGACGGCGGCGAGGCCGGCCGCCCAGCGCCACGGGTGGCGGGCCCGGACGGTCCGCAGACCGGCCAGCTCGCCGAGGTCGACGCGCCCGGCCGGGGCGGCCGGCGCCTTGGTGGCGGTTCTTCCGGCCGGCGGACCGGCCTCGGTGGTGGTGATGCTCATGGGGGGATTCCTCCAACAGGCCCGGGGCCCGGACAGGGGGTCACACGTGCTCGGGCGGGCTGATCTGGGATTCCTTGATCGCCGAATCGACGACTCCCCACTTCTTGACGATCTTGTCGTACGTCCCGTCCTTGATCAGCTGGTTGACCGCCGCCTGGAAGGCCGGGGTGAGCGGGGAGCCCTTCTTGAACGCGAAGCCGACGTCCAGCCGGTGGAACTCGCCGAGGAACTTCGTCCCCGACGCCTCCTGGGACGCCTGGTAGCGCAGGCCGTTGATGGTCGACATCACGACGTCGATCCGCCCCTGCTGGAGGCCGGTCAGCGTGGCGCCGTTGTCGCTGAACGCCTTCACCTCGAAGGGCTTCTTGCCGGCGTCGGCGCAGACGTTCTTCTTGGCGTTCAGCGTGGTCTCGAAGGTGGTGCCGGCGCCGGTGCCGATGACCAGCCCGCAGAGCTGCGCGAGGTCGGTGACCGGCTGGACGCTGGTGTTGTCCTTCTTGACCGCGAAGCCCTGGCCGTCGTCGATGTAGGTGACGAAGTCGATGGTCTTCAACCGGACGGCGGTGACCCCGAAGTTGCCGGTGCCGACGTCGTACTTGCCGCTGCCCAGCGCGGGCAGGATGGTCTCGAAGGCGGCCTCCTCGCGCTCCACGGTCAGGCCGAGCACCTTGGCCACCGCGTCGGTGAAGTCGATGTCCACCCCGGCCGCCTTCTTGGTGGCCTGGTCGGCGTAGAAGGCGGCGGGCGGCGAGGCGATCGCCGAGCCGAACTTCACCGTCCCGGCCTTGCGGACGTCCTCGGGCAGCAGGGCGGCCGCCGCGTCCGACTTCGCGACGCCGGAGACGAGGTCCTGCGCGGCGGCGTCGACCGCCGCCTGGCCGGCGCCCGGCTGGGCGGCGGTCTTCGGGTCCGAACCGCACGCGGCCAGGGCCAGGACCGGCAGCAGGGCGGTGGCCGCGAGCAGGCGGCGGCGGACGGTGGTGGTTCTCACGGGAGTTGGGCGCCTTTCGGGGTCGGTGCGTGATGGGGTCGCGCGGGGGCCTCGGCCCGCTCGCCGTCGGTGCGGGCCGGCAGGGACTTCTCGAACGCCAGCGGGCCGATCTCCAGCGGATCGGCGTCGACGTCGAACAGCGGGGTGTAGCCGGTCGCCAGGTAGAGCCCCCTGGCCTCGGGCTGGCGCGGGCCGGTGGTGAGGAAGATCCGGGTGTAGCCGACCGCCCGCGCGGCCCGCTCCAGCTCGGCCAGCACCCGGCTGGCCAGCCCCCGGCGGCGGTGCGCGGAATGCGTCCACATCCGCTTCACCTCGGCGGTCCGTTCGTCGTACCGCTTGTACGCGCCGCCGGCCACCGGCTCGCCGTCCTCCAGCAGGAGCAGCAGTACGCCGGCCGGCTCCGCGAAGGCGTCCTTCGGGTACCGGCTCATCTCCTCCCGGGCATCCGGCCCGTAGCGGGTGACGTACTCGTGGGTGAGCTCCCGCAGCAGCGGCTCGACCAGGGGATCGTCGATCGTCACCCGGCGGACCTCGGTCGCCAGGCTGGTGCCGCTCACGCCTGGACCGCGATCAGCTGGTGGCGGTCGCGCTCGGCCCGGGCCTCCCGCTCGGCCGCCCCGGCCGCCTTCGCGGCGTCCCGCCGGGCGACCTCCTCGCGCACCAGCGGGATGACGTACCGGCCGAAGTCGATCGCGTCGTCGAGCAGCGCGTAGCCGCGCGCGGAGAGGATGTCCACGCCGAGGTCGTAGTAGTCGAGCAGCGCCTGCGCGACCGTCTCCGGCGTGCCGACCAGGGCGTTGGAGTTGCCGGCCCCGCCGGTGGCGGCCGCGGTCGGGGTCCAGAGCGCGCGGTCGTAGCGCTCGCCGGCCGCGGCGATCTCCAGCAGCCGCTGCGACCCGGTGTTCTCCGGGGTACGGGCCGCGGCCGCACCGCGCCGGACCAGCTCGCCGGACTCCTTGCGGGCCCGGATCGCGTCCACCGTCCGGTACGCCTTCTCCCAGGCCAGTTCCTCGGTCGGCGCGATGATCGGCCGGAAGGCGACCTGGATGCGCGGCACGTCCGTCCGGCCGGCGGCCCGCGCGGCCTCCTTGACCCGCTCGATCTGCTCGGCGGTCCGGGCCAGCGGTTCGCCCCAGAGGCAGTAGATGTCCGCCTCCGCCCCGCCGGCCGCGTAGGCGGCCTCCGAGGAGCCGCCGAAGGAGACGCCCGGGCGCGGGGCCTGGACGGGGAAGACGTCCGAGACGAAGTCGTTGAAGCGGTAGTACTCGCCCTCGTGGTCGAAGGCCTCCGTGCTGGTCCACGCCTTCTTGACGATCCCGATGTACTCACGGGTGCGGGCGTAGCGCTGGTCCTTGGTGAGGAAGTCGCCCTCGCGCTGCTGCTCGTGGTCGTTGCCGCCGGTGATGAAGTGGACGGTGAGCCGCCCGTCGCTGATCCGGTCCAGGGTGGCGAAGGTCTTCGCCGCGTAGGTCGGGTAGGAGACGTTCGGCCGGTGGGCCAGCAGGATCTGGAGCCGGTCGAGCCGGGCCGCGAGGAACGCCGCGGCCGCCGCCGGGTCGGGGGCGCCGGCGCCGTAGGCGAACAGCACGCGGTCCCAGCCGTTGTCCTCGTGGGCCCGGGCCAGCCGCAGGGTGTAGTCGCGGTCGAAGGCCGCCGTGGAGCGGGGGGTGGTCTCCGAACCATCACCGGTGGCGGCGATGCCGAGGAATTCGACGGGCATGGTGACTGACCTTTCGGGTCGTACGGAATCCGGCGGCTGCGGGTGGGCAGACCGGAACAGGCCGTGGCAGAGCCAGGCTTGGAGCGCGGAGCGAAGGAGGCCGGGCAGGTAGCGGGGAGCGAGAAGGCCGAGCGGGGAGCGCGGAGCGAAGAGGGCCGAGCGGGGAGCGCGGAGCGAAGAGGGCCGAGCGGGAGGGCCGAGCGGGAGGGCCGAGCGGAGCGCGCGGATCGACGGGCACGGGCACGTGACGGTGACGGCGACGGCGGAGCCGTCGACGCCGGCGGAAGGGCGACGGAGAACTGCCGGAGTGCAGTGGGGTACGGAAGGCTGAAGGCGGCAGCGTGCGCCTGAAACGGCCGTCCGTACGGGACTGGACGGCCTACCCGGCCCGCGACGGGGCACCGAGGGAGAGGTCTCCGCGAGGAGGGCCTCCGAGGGAGGAGGCTCCTAGGAGGACAGGGCCGGCTGGACGGCCCGCTGCCGGGTCAGCCGCGACACGCCGCGGACCACACCCGACCGAAGTCGATGTGGTCGCGGGTGACCAGGAGCTGCTCGGCGTACATGAGCACAAGTTGAGCAGTGAAGGATGCGCGGCGTCAACCACCGTCCATTACCGCTCTGTTGCGATCACTTGTCGCCGTGTGCCCCGGCGGCACCACCCTTGACAGCCCTCGTTCGCGCATGCGTACGATCAATGCGGAGAGCAGTGCGGAGCCGGTCGCGTTGAGGGACGCGAGCCGGCCCGACGGCCGTACGTGACCACCCCCGTACCTCCCGCCTGCCCGCAGCTTCCGCCTGGAGCCTCCTCATGGCCACCCCGCAGGACGTCCTTCCCGCGCCCTCCCTCACCGAGAACCCCGTGCCGGCTCCGGAGCCGCCCGCCGGCGCCGTCGTCGACCCCTCGGCCCGGCTCGTCGCCCGCCGCCGGCCCGGCCAGTGGGTCTCCGCCGCCGTCGCGCTGCTGCTGTTCGCGATGGCCCTCAGTTCGGTGATCCGCAACAAGGCCTTCCAATGGGACGTCGTCGCCGACTGGTTCACCGCCACCTCGGTCCTGAACGGCCTCACCCTGACCCTCTGGCTGACCGCCGTCACGCTCGGCCTCGGCTTCGTCCTCGGCACGGTGCTCGCCACCATGCGGCTCTCCACCAACCCGGTGCTGCGCACGCTGAGCTGGACGTACATCTGGATCTTCCGCTCCACCCCGGCGCTGGTGCAGCTGCTGCTCTTCTTCAACATCGGCGCGCTCTACCCGACGCTCGGCCTGGGCATCCCGTTCGGCCCGGAGTTCGTCACCGTCCGGACCGTCAACCTGTTCGGCCCCACCCTGACCGCCGTGGTCGGCCTGACCCTGCTGGAGGCCGCGTACGCCGCCGAGGTGGTGCGCGGCGGGATCCTCTCGGTCGACCGCGGCCAGCTGGAGGCCGCCTCGGCGCTCGGGCTGGGCCGGTGGCGGGTGCTGCGCCGGATCATCGTCCCGCAGGCGATGCGCTCGATCGTCCCCACCGCCGGGAACATGCTGATCAGCGCGCTCAAGGGCACCAGCATCATCAGCGTGCTGGCCGTCTCCGACCTGCTCTACTCGGTGCAGCTGGTCTACCTGCAGTCCTACCAGGTCATCCCGATGCTGATGGTCGCCACCATCTGGTACATCGTGATCACCACCGTGCTGTCCGTCGGCCAGTACTACGTCGAGCGGCACTACGCCAAGGGCGCCACCCGCGACGGCCTGCCGCCCACCCCGCTGCAGAAGGCCCGCGCGGCCTGGCGCCGGCTGCGCGCCGCCGCCGACGCCCCGGCCGGGGCAGACGCCGCGACCGGCGCCAAGACCGCAGCCGGGGGGACGCGTTGACCACCCTGGTGATCGTCGGCGCCGGCCCGCGCGGCACCGGGCTGCTGGAGCGGATCGCCGCCAACGCGGCCGAACTCCTGCCCTCCGAGCGCCCGCTGGAGATCCACCTGGTCGACCCGCACCCGCCCGGCGCGGGCCGGATCTGGCGCTACGACCAGTCCCCGCTGCTCCGGATGAACTCGATGGCCGAGGACGTCACGATGTTCACCGACGAGCGGTCCACCATCGACGGACCGGTCCGCCCCGGGCCCTCGCTGGCCGAATGGGCCGCCCGGCAGACGGAGTTCGCGCCCTACCGGGAGGTCGAGGACCCGGCGGTCCGGGCCGAGCTGGGCACCCTGGCGCCCACCGACTTCCCCACCCGCCGGGCCCAGAGCGCCTACCTGGACTGGGTGTTCCGCCGCGCCGTCGCCGACCTCCCGCCGCACATCACCGTCACCGTGCACCGGGACACCGTCCGCCGGGTCGAGGGCCCGGTGGACGGCCCGCAGCTGGTCCACCTCGGGGACCGGGTGCTCACCGCCGACCACGTCACCCTGACCCTCGGCCACCTCGACTCCGCCCCGCACCCCCGGTACGCCGCGGACGCCGGGTTCGCCGCCCGGCACGGCCGCTTCCACCTGCCGCCCGCCTTCTCCGCCGACGCCGACCTGAGCGGCATCGGCGCCGGCGAGCACGTCGTCCTGCGCGGCTTCGGGCTCGCCTTCGTCGACCTGGTCGCCCTGCTCACCGAAGGCCGGGGCGGCCGCTTCGAGGAGACGCCGGACGGCCCGGTCTACCGGCCCTCCGGCCGCGAGCCGGTGATCCACGTCGGCTCCCGGCGCGGGGTGCCCTACCACTCCAAGACCGGCTACCGGCTCCAGGGGCCGCCCGCCCCGCTCCCCCGCTACTTCGACGCGGCCGCCGTGGACGCCGTTCTCGCGCGCCCCGGACCGCTCGAACTGCGCCGCGACTTCTGGCCGATGATGGCGAAGGACATCGGCTTCGGGCACTACCACGAACTGTTCCACGCCCACCCCGAACGCACCGCGCTCCCCTGGGCCGAGTTCCTCGCCGGCTACGACGCCCACGACTGGTACGCGCCCGAGCTCGCCCGGCTGATCGCCCGGGCCGTCCCCGACGAGGCCGACCGGCTGGACTTCGAACGGCTCGACTTCCCGCTGGCCGGCCTCGAACTCGGCTCCGCCGAGGAGCTCCAGCGCCATCTGCGCGGCTACATCGCCGAGGACGCCGACCGCCGCGCCGACCCGGCCCACAGCGCCGACCTCGGCGCCTTCCTCGCCCTGCTCTCGCTCTTCGGCCAACTGCCCCGCGTGCTGGCCTCCGGCCGGCTCACCGCCCGCTCGGTCGGCGAGGAGGTCGACGAGTGGTTCTTCGGCTACTTCAGCTACCTCGCCTCCGGCCCGCCCGGCTTCCGGCTGCGCCAGCTACTCGCGCTCTCCGAGGCGGGCGTGGTCCGCTTCCTGGGCGCGGGCGTCCGGGTCGACCGGGACGAGGCGACCGGCACCTGGCGGGCGTCCGGCAGCACCGTGCCCGGGCACCGCGTCGAGGCCACCGCGCTGATCGAGGCGTACCTGCCCAAGCACGCGCTGGCCCGTACCCGGGACCCGGTCCTGCGGGACCTGCACCGCGCCGGGCGGATCGTGGAGGAGGTGGTCAGCGACGAGGAGCACACCCACCGCTCCGGGCTGCTCACCATCCGCCCCGGGGACAGCCGGGTCCTGGACCCGGCCCTGGACGGCGGGCCGCACCCGCGGCGCACCGCCCTCGGCCCGCACACCAGTCTGCGCGCGGCGGCCGCCTTCGCCCGGCCGCGCACCGACTCCCCGGGCTTCCGCCAGAACGACGCCGCCGCCCGGGCCATCCTGCGGGCCCTGGCGGCCGTCCCGGCGGCGGGCGGGCGGCCCACCGGGCGGCCCACCGCGCCGCTCGCGGCCCGCGTGGTCGGCCCGGGGCCCCGCCCGGCCGGCTCGGGGCCCGAGCAGCTCCTCGACCAGGTCCTCGGCGGTGACGTGGTCCGGAGCTGACACGATCCAGCCCCCGGTCGACGTGATGCCGGTCCCGCGCTCCAGCGAGGTCAGGCAGGCACCGGCCTCCTGGCCCGAGGCGACGTCCCGGGCCAGAAGGGCGCCGGATCGGCACCGCTGCCCCGGGCGGGGCACTCCTGGGCCGGCGGGCCACCCGGGGCCCCGGCGCGCGGGCAGCGCCGGCCGCTGCTGGTAGGCAGGCCGACAGGTCGTGCCGGGCCCGCGCGGTGGCCGGTCACCCGCGCCCCCGCCTCTCGAAGCGGCCGCACCCCGTCGACGCACCGTGCGGGGTCGGCCGGGACCGGTACCGGGATGGCCCGGACGACTCGAACGGGTGGAAGGATGGACGGCGGGCCACGCGACGGAGCGGCGGCCGGACGAGCACAGCCGAGGAGCGCAGTCATGGCCAAACCGGCCCCGCAGAGCGATCCCGCGCAGGACGCCCCCGTGGTGTCCGCGCCCCAGCACGCCGCGGCCGGACTGCCGGCGGTCGGCCACACCCTCCGGATGGCCACCGAGCAGATGGGTGCCCGACGCACCCTCGCCACCCTGCGCAAGGTCAACCAGCCGGACGGCTTCGACTGCCCCGGCTGCGCCTGGCCCGAGCCCGGGAAGACGCACACCGCCGAGTTCTGCGAGAACGGCGCGAAGGCCGTCGCCGAGGAGGCCACCGAGCGCCGGATCCGCGCCGAGTTCTTCGCCGCCCACCCGGTGGCCGAGCTGGCCGAACGCTCCGGCTACTGGCTCGGCCAGCAGGGCCGCCTCACCCAGCCGATGCTGCTGGACGAGGGCGCCACCCACTACACGCCGATCGCCTGGGACGACGCCTTCGCGCTGATCGCCGAGGAGCTGCGCGCCCTGGACACCCCGGACGGCGCGGCCTTCTACACCTCCGGCCGGACCAGCAACGAGGCCGCCTTCGCCTACCAGCTGTTCGCCCGCCGGCTGGGCACCAACAACCTGCCGGACTGCTCCAACATGTGCCACGAGTCCTCCGGCTCGGCGCTCACCGAGACGCTCGGCGTCGGCAAGGGCAGCGTCAGCCTCAAGGACCTCTACCAGGCCGACCTGATCATCGTGGCGGGCCAGAACCCGGGCACCAACCACCCGCGGATGCTCTCCGCCCTGGAGCGGGCCAAGCGCGCGGGTGCCACCGTCGTCAGCGTCAACCCGCTGCCCGAGGCCGGCCTCGAACGGTTCAAGAACCCGCAGAACGCCCGCGGCCTGGCCGGCCACGGCACCAAGCTGACCGACCTCTTCCTGCAGATCCGGCTCGGCGGCGACCTCGCCCTGTTCCGCGCGCTCAACCGGCTCGTCCTCGACGCGGACGGCGGCGTCGACGAGGAGTTCGTCGCGCGGCACTGCCACGGCTTCGAGGAGTTCGCCGCCGAGGCCCGGCAGACCCGGCGCGAGGAGGTGCTCGCCGCCACCGGCCTGCCGTGGGAGCAGATCGAGGAGCTGGGCCGCCTGGTGCTCTCCTCCCGGAAGATCATCGTCTGCTGGGCGATGGGCCTCACCCAGCACAAGCACGCCGTGCCGACCATCCGCGAGGTGGTCAACTTCCTGCTGCTGCGCGGCAACGTCGGCCGCCCGGGCGCCGGGGTCTGCCCGGTGCGCGGACACAGCAACGTCCAGGGCGACCGGACGATGGGCATCTTCGAGCGGCCCTCGGCGGCCTTCCTGGACGCGCTGGGCGGCGAGTTCGGCTTCGAACCGCCGCGGGCGCACGGCTACGACTCGGTGGACACCATCCGCGCGATGCGCGACGGCCGGGTGAAGGTGTTCTTCGCGATGGGCGGCAACTTCGTCGCCGCCACCCCGGACACCGAGGTCACCGAGGCGGCGATGCGCCGCTGCCGGCTCACCGTGCACGTCTCCACCAAGCTCAACCGCTCCCACGTGGTGACCGGGGCCCGGGCGCTGATCCTGCCCACCCTCGGCCGCACCGACCGGGACGTCACCGCCAGTGGCGCGCAGTTCGTCAGCGTCGAGGACTCGATGGGCCAGGTGCACTCCTCGCGCGGTGGCCTGCGCCCGCCGGCGCCGGGGCTGCTCTCCGAGGTGGCGATCGTCTGCCGGCTGGCCCGCGCGGCGCTCGGCCCCCGGGACGACGTCCCGTGGGAGGACTTCGCCGACGACTACGACACCCTGCGGGACCGGATCGCCCGGGTGGTGCCGGGCTTCGACGGCTTCAACGACAAGGTCCGCCGGCCCGGCGGGTTCACCCTGCCGCACGGCCCGCGCGACTCCCGGACCTTCCCGACCGCGACCGGGCTGGCCAACTTCACGGTCAACCCGCTCACCGCGCCCGAGGTCCCGCCGGGCCGGCTGCTGCTGCAGACGCTCCGTTCGCACGACCAGTACAACACCACGATCTACGGCCTGGACGACCGCTACCGCGGCATCACCGGCGGCCGCCGGGTCGTGCTGGTCAACCCCGTCGACGCCGCCGAGCTGGGCCTGACCGAGGGCGGGTACGTCGATCTGGTCGGCGAGTGGAAGGACGGCGTGGAGCGGCGCGCCCCGCACTTCAAGGTGGTCCACTACCCGGTGGCCCGCGGCGGCGCGGCGGCGTACTACCCGGAGACCAACGTGCTGGTGCCGCTGGACTCCACCGCGGACATCAGCAACACCCCGACCTCCAAGGCCGTGCTGATCCGCTTCGAGCCGGACAGCGGCGCGAGCTGAACCGGCCGACGGCCCGGGGCTCCCCGGGCCGTCGGGCCGAGCTAGTGCTGGCCCGCCGGCAGCGGGGTGGCCGAGGTGGAGCCCGGGGCCGAGGCGGTGGCCGAACCGGTACCGGTGCCGCTGGGCGAGCCCGCGGGAGTCCCGGCCGGCGTCCCGGTGGGGGTGCCCGTCGGGGTCCCGGTCGGCGTTCCCGTGGGCGTCCCGGTGGGGGTGCCCGTCGGGGTCCCGGTCGGCGTCCCCGTCGGAGTGCCGGTGGGCGTGCCCGTCGGCGTCCCCGTGGGCGTCCCGGTCGGCGTGCCCGTCGGGGTGCCGGTCGGCGTCCCCGGGTCGGTGGGTGTGCCGGTGCCGGGCTGCGGGGTGCCGGGCGTCGGCGTCCCCGGGGTGGGCGTACCGGGCGCGGTCGGCGTGCCGGGCGCGGGGTTCGCCGCGTTCGGGTCTACCGGCACCTGGTTGGCCGGGCTCGGGGCGATCGGGGTGACGCTGTCCCAGCCCGCCGGGAGGTCCGGCACCTTCCAGGCACCGCCCGCCTCGTCCGAGGCGGTCTCCGGGTCGGGGCGGACGGCACCGAGGATCGGCATCGAGCCGATCGGCGACACCTTGATCACGGCGCCCGGGCGGGGCGCCTGGACGACCAGCCCGCCGCCGATGTAGAGCGCGACATGGGTGGCGCCCTCGAAGTAGATGACCAGGTCACCGGGGCGCAGCTGGTTCAGCGCGACGTGCTGGAGCTGGGCCCACTGCTCCTGGCTGGTGCGCGGGATCGGCTTGCCGGCGTGCAGCCAGGCCTGCGAGGTGAGGCCGGAGCAGTCGAAGACGTCCGGGCCGGCGCCGCCCCACACGTACGGCTTGTTGAGCTGCGCCAGCGCGTACGCGACGGCGGCGCGGCCGGCCAGCGACGGGGTGCGCTCGCCCTTGCCGAGGGCACCGGAGGCGAGGAAGGCCAGCTGGGCCTCGTCGGCCTTGGCCTTCTCCAGCTGCTCCAGCTCGGTGCGCTGGGCACCGGTGAGCGAGGAGACCAGCTGCTCGACGGCGGCCAGGTCGGTGGCGAGCTTGGCCTTGGCCGCGTCCTGCTGGGCGACCAGTGCCTGGGAGTTCTTCAGCGCCTCCTCGCTCTGCTTCTGCAGGCCGGTGAGCGCTTCGCGGTCGAGCTTGAGCCGGTCCAGGAACTCGGACTGCGAACGGCTCGCGGCGGAGAGCAGTTCGGCGATGGTGACGGCCTCGTACGGGTCCTGGGAGAGCAGCAGTTCGGCGTAGGCCGAGGTGGCGCCGTTGCGGTACTGGGCGGCGGCGAGCTGGGCGGCCACGTCGGTACCGGCGTCCACGAGCTTCTGCTGACGGTCCAGCCGGTCGCCCAGGTCGGTGACGGTGGCCTGCTGCTCGGCGACCTTGGTGACGGCGGCGTTGAACTGCTCGGTGGCGGCCTCCGCCCCCGTGTACAGCTCGTGCAGCCGGTCGAGCAGCGGCCCGAGGGTGGCCTTGGCCTCCGCGAGCGGGTCCGCGCCGGGCACGGCGGCCGGGGCGGTGATGCCCGGGTTGCCCGGGTCCGGCGCCGCGTAGGCGGCCTGGGCGGCCAGCGGCAGCGCCAGCGCGGCGGCCGCCAGGACGGCTCCGCAGCGCAGGGCGGCCCGCACCCACGGTCGTGTTCCCGCTGTCTCCGTGCGCTGTGCGGCCCCGCCCATGGATTCGTTCCTCCCCGCCCCTGCCGATCCCCGGGTTGCCCGGATCCTCGCCGATCCTGTCATGGGTCTCCCGGCAGAAACAGACCGCACCCGTACGGCCGGATGAATTCTTCGGTCGGTTGTGAGACAGGTCTCAGCAAACCGGAGCGAACCAGGACGTTCTGCGCCAATGCCCAGTTCAGCGGGCCCGGGGACACCTCCTGGCAAGGTCATGGCAACCCCTTGGACACGTCCGGAACCACGCAGCCCGTCTCAGTTCACCTTCCGTTCACCGAGGCTCCCTACCGTCGCGATCGACACCAACGTCAGTGCGACAACTACGACGATTGTTTGGGTATGGAACACATCTCGTTCCTGGTGGCCGTTGTGATCATCACGGCGCTCGCCTTCGACTTCACCAACGGGTTCCACGACACCGCCAACGCGATGGCCACCTCCATCGCCACCGGAGCCCTTCGACCCAAGGTCGCGGTCACCATCGCGGCCGTCCTCAACTTCGCCGGGGCGTTCCTCTCGGTGAAGGTCGCCACCACCATCTCCGGCGGCATCGTCAACGAGAAGGCCGGGATCCATCCGGAGATCATCTTCGCCGCACTGGTCGGCGCGATCCTCTGGAACCTGATCACCTGGCTGAGAGGCCTTCCGTCCAGTTCGTCGCACGCGCTCTACGGCGGCCTGATCGGCGCCACCGTGGTCGGCGTCGGTCTCAACGGCGTCAACTTCGACACCGTGGTCACCAAGATCCTCATCCCGGCGATCGCGTCCCCGCTGGTCGCGGGCCTGGCCTCGTGGGGCGCCACGAAGCTGGCGTACGCGATCACCCGCAAGAGCGACGGCGCCACCGTCACCAAGGGCTTCAAGACCGGCCAGGTGTTCTCCTCCTCGCTGATCTCGCTGGCCCACGGCACCAACGACGCCCAGAAGACGATGGGCATCATCACCCTGACCCTGGTCTCGGTCGGCGCCCTGCCGACCGGCGCGCTGCCCCCCACCTGGGTGATCGTCTCGGCCGGTGCGGCGATCGCGCTCGGCACCTACATGGGCGGCTGGCGGATCATCCGCTCGATGGGCAAGGGCCTGGCGGACATCCAGGCGCCGCAGGGCTTCGCCTCCGAGTCCGCCGCCGCGACCGTCATCCTGACCTCCTCGCACATGGGCTTCGGCCTCTCCACCACCCAGGTCTGCTCCGGCGGCATCATGGGCGCCGGCCTCGGCGGCCCGAAGGGCGAGCTGCGCTGGAGCCTGGTGCGCCGCATGGTCTACACCTGGGGCCTGACCCTGCCCGCCGCCGCCACGGTGGCCGGCCTCGCGGCCCTCGTGGTCGAGCAGGGCACCTGGGGCGTGGTCCTGGTGGGCGCCGTCCTGGTCGCCGGCTCGGGCGCGATGTGGCTGATCTCCCGCCGCCAGCCGGTCCACGCGGACAACGTCAACGAGGCCGGCGACATCACCCCGGTCGAGATCACCCCGACCGCCGCGGCCGGCACCCCCACCACTCCCGCCTCGACCACGGTCGCGGCCTGAGCGCCGACGGCTGAGGAGCACACACCATGCACATCAAGTGGAACGCCCTGGCCCAGACCGCCGGCTTCAGCTTCGGCATCACCGTCGCGGTGGTCACCGTCTTCGCGCTGGGCATCCTGGCCCTCTCCCGCCGTGAGGCCGCGCTCACCGCGCAGCGCTCGGCGGCGGGCTCCGACGCCCCGGCCGGCGGCGGCCGACTGGCCCTGGCCGGTGCCTACACCTGCTTCGCGGTCTGCGGCGCCGCCGTCCTCTACGGCCTGTCCCTGATCGCCGGCCACTGACGCACGGAGTACGGCGAAGGCCGGGGAGCGGTGGTCCGCTCCCCGGCCTTCGCCGTGTCCTGCCCCGTGCCCCCGCCGGCGGCGGTCAGCTCTGGTGGCCGGTGCGCAGCACGGTCTCGCGGATGAACAGCACCGTCACGAAGGCCAGCAGCGCGAACGGCGCCGCGACCAGGAAGACCACGCCGACCCCGTGCCCGAAGGCGTCCGTCACCAGCGGGACGAGCGGGGCGGGCAGCTTGTGCAGGTCCGGGATGCCGCCGCCGGCCGCGGCGCCGGTGGCCGGGACGTGCGCGGCCGCCAGGTTCTCCGTCAGGTAGTGGCCGACCCGGTTGTTCATCAGGGCCCCGAGGGCGGAGACGCCCATCGCGCCGCCCATGGTGCGGAAGAAGGTGACCACCGAGCTGGCCGCGCCGAGCTCGTGCCGGGGCACCGTGTTCTGCACCGCGAGCACGAGGTTCTGCATGGTCAGGCCGAGGCCGATGCCGGTGATCGCCATGTAGACGGCGAGCAGCACGTAGTCGGTGTCGGCCCGGGCGGTGCCGAGCAGGGCGAAGCCGACGGCCAGCATCAGGGTGCCGGCGACCAGGTAGGCCTTCCAGCGGCCGTACTTGGTGATCAGCTTGCCCGCCACGGTGGAGGCGACGGCCAGGCCGAGGATCATCGGCAGCGTCATCAGGCCGGCGATGGTCGGGGACTTCTCCCTGGCCAGCTGGAAGTACTGGCTGAGGAAGGTGGTCGCGCCGTACATCCCGATGCCGACCAGCACGCTGGCGACCGCCGCCAGGGTGACGGTGCGGTGGCGGAAGAGGCTCGGCGGGATGATCGGCTCGGCCGCGCGCTTCTCGATCGCCACGGCGAGCCCGCCCAGCACCAGGCCGCCGCCGACCATGGCCGCGGTCTGCCAGGAGAGCCAGGCGTAGTTCTTGCCGGCCAGCGTGATCCAGATCATCAGCAGGCTGACGGCGCCGGTGATGACCAGGGCGCCCAGGTAGTCGATCTTGACCTTGCGCTTGACCACCGGCAGCTTCAGGGTGCGCTGCAGCACCGCGATCGCGGCCAGCGCGAACGGGATCCCGACGTAGAAGCACCAGCGCCAGCCGAGCCAGGAGGTGTCCACGATGACGCCGCCGATCAGCGGGCCGCCGATGGTGGCGAGGGCGAAGACCGCGCCGAAGTAGCCGCTGTACCGGCCGCGCTCGCGCGGCGGGACCATCGCCGCCAGGCAGATCTGGGCGAGCGCGGTGACGCCGCCGGCGCCGATGCCCTGCAGCGCGCGGCAGGCGATCAGCTCGCCGGTGTTCTGGGCGAGGCCGGCCAGCGCGGACGAGGCGATGTAGATCACCAGGGCGATCTGCAGGAGCAGCTTCTTGCTGGCCAGGTCGGACAGCTTGCCCCAGATCGGGGTGGAGGCGGTGAGGGTGAGCAGGGTGGCGGTGATCACCCAGGTGTAGGCGGACTGGCCGCCGTGCAGGTCGGTGAGGATGCGCGGCAGGGCGTTGGAGACGACGGTCGACGACAGCACGGCCACGAAGAGGCCGAGCAGCAGGCCGGACAGGGCCTCCAGCACCTGCCGGTGGGTCATGGGTGTGTCGTCGTCGGCGGTGGCGGCTCCGGTCGCGGCTCGGGTGGTGACGGTCATCTGGGTCCTTCGGCGGGTCGGGGCGGAAGCGGGAGGCGGCGACGGGGGACGGAAAAGTCGTTGCCTTAAGCAACCATAGGATCAATGGTTGCTTAAGGCAACTTTCTTCAAGCCCAAGTAAAGTCCCGCCCCGCGACCCGCGCCGGACCGCCGGACCTCAGGTCCCGACGGCCTCCCCGACCACGTCGTTGAAGCGGTGCAGCAGCCCGGCGAAGCGGATCACGTCCTCCTCGGACCAGTTGGCCATCAGCTCGCGCACCCGCTCGATCCGGGCGTCCCGGGCGCCCAGGTAGCGCCGCCGGCCGTCGTCGGTGAGCGAGACCAGCGCGGACCGGCGGTCCAGCGGATCCGCCTCCCGGGTCACCAGGCCCAGCTCCTCCAGCGCCCGGATCTGCCGGCTCACCGTGGCCTTGCCCACCGCGAAGTGCACGCCGACGTCGGTCACCCGCACCCGCCCGGCCTGCTCGATGTAGCCGAGCATGCTGTACGCCGCCCCCTCCAGGCTGGGGTGCACCCGGCGGGAGAGTTCCGCCACCCGGGCCCGGCCCCGGCGGAACATCAGCGCGACCTCGCGCTCCACCGCCAGCAGGGGTTCCTCGTCATTCGCCGCACTCACCGCGCAAGTATCCCGCAGCACAGGGCCCCCACATACGGCGCGGGAAATCGGGAAAGCCAACTACTTGATGGTATGAAGTATCCGTTTTCCCGATACGCAAGGAGATGTGGATGACCACCCCAGGGCAGGGACCGAGGCCAGGACTCGTCGCCGAACTGAAGGGGGCGGTCACCCCGCGCGCGGCGCTGCTGGTGATCGCCGTCCTCCTCCTCCAGCTCGGCTTCATCACCTCGTACGTCGGCGCGCTGCACAGCCCCACCCCGCACGAGCTCTCGATCGCGGTGGTCGCCCCGCCGCAGGTCTCCCCCAAGCTGGTCGAGGCGCTGGAGGGGGTGCCCGACAACGCGGTACGGGCCTCCACCGCGCCCGACGCGGAGACCGCCACCGCCCGGATCAAGGACCAGAAGCTCTACGCCGCGCTGGTGGTGGACCCGGCCGGCACCGAGGACACCCTGCTGGTCGCCAACGCCCGCGGCCCGGCCGCCGCCCGGGCCGCCCAGACCATCGTCACCGCGGTGGACCAGACCCAGGGCCGGACGGTGCGCACCGTCGACACCATCCCGCTGGCCAAGGGCGACACCAACGGCCTGTCCTCCTTCTACCTGGTGATCGGCTGGTGCGTCGGCGGCTACCTGGTCGCCTCGATCCTCGGCGTCAGCGCCGGGGCGAAGCCCGCCAACGCCTACCGGGCGGCCATCCGGCTCGCCGCCCTCGCGCTGTACTCGATCGCGGCCGGCATCGGCGGGGCGGTGATCGTCGGACCGGCGCTGAACGCCCTGCCCGGCTCGTCCTGGGGGCTCGCCGCGCTGGGCGCCCTGGTGGTGTTCACGGTCGGCGCGTTCACCATGGCGCTGCAGTGCCTCTTCGACATCATCGGGATCGGCGTCGCGGTACTGATCTTCGTGGTGCTCGGCAACCCCAGCGCGGGAGGGGTCTTCCCGCCACCGATGGTGCCCCCGTTCTGGCGGGCCATCGGCGCCTGGATCCCGAACGGCGCCGGCACCGACGCGGCCCGCTCGATCGCCTACTTCGGCGCGACCAACCTCACCATGCCGCTGCTCGTGCTGCTGGTCTGGGCACTGGTCGGCGTCGCCGTCACCTTCGCCGCCGTGCTGCGCCGGCCGCGCGGGGGCCGCGAGCTGCCCGCCGGGTAGCCGGACCACCGCCACCGCCCGGGCCGGCCCGACACCGCCCCTACCCGTCGAGCCGGCCCGGGTCCGCGACGATCGCCCGGACCACGCCGACCGCCGCCCCCAGCAGCGGCCCGCGCCGGCCCAGCCGGGAGACCGTCAGCCGCTCCTCCGTCCAGGGGCGGACGGTCACCCGGGCCGCCAGCTCGGCCCGCATCCCCGGCAGCAGCCAGGGCGCCAGCCGGGCGTAGCCGCCGCCCAGCACCACCTCGGCCGGGTCGAGCAGGTTGACCGCCCCGGCCGAGGCGATCCCCAGGGCCGACCCGGCCCCGTCCAGCGCCCCTCGGACCTCCTCGTCCCCGGCCCCGGCCCGCTCGGCGAGCAGGGCGACCCAGTCGCCCCGGATCCCCTCCAGCCCCGCCGCCCGCAGCACCGCCGCCTCCCCCGCGTACTGCTCCAGGCAGCCGTGCGCCCCGCAGGCGCAGCGCGGTCCGTCCGGGTGGACCGGCACGTGCCCCAGCTCTCCGGCGTAGCCGTGCGCCCCGCGCATCAGCCGGCCGCCGACCACGATCGCCGAGCCGACCCCGGCCTCGGCCGAGACGTGCAGGAAGTGATCCGGGGCGCCGCCCAGCCAGAGCTCGGCGAGCCCGCCCAGGTTGGCCTCGTTCTCGGCCTCGACCGGCAGCTCGGCCAGGCCCTGCGCGCCGGCCGCGCGCAGCGCCGGCCGCAGCTCGGCGGCCAGCGGCACGTCCTGCCAGCCCAGGTTGGCGGCGCGCTGGAGCACCCCGTCGCCGTCGCCGACCAGCCCGGGCACCGCGAGCATCAGCCCGGCCGGGCGCAGCCCCGCGTCGACGACCGCCCGGCGCAGCAGTTCGGCCAGGTCGGCCATCACGGCGGCGGGCCGCCGGTCCCGGTTGCGGATCTCCTGACGGTGCCAGGCGCGGACCTCGCCGCGCAGGTCGACCACGCAGGCGCCGAGGTGCTCGACCCCGATCTCGGCGCCCAGACCCGCCGGTCCCTCGGGGTTGAGCCCCAGGGCCGTCCCGGGCCGGCCGACCTTGCCGCTGGGCGCCGCCGGACCCTCCTCGACCACCAGGCGGGCCGCGATCAGCTCCTCGGCGAGCGAGGACACCGCCGCCCTGGTCAGCCCGCTCTCCGCGGCGACCTCCGCGCGCGAGCGAGGGGCCCGCGCGATCACGCCGAGCACCAGCGCCAGATTGGCCCGCCGCATGCCCTGCTGGCTGGCCGGCCCGGCCCGGAGGCCGTCCGTCTCGCGCATCGCGCTCACCCCGCTCAGCTTCCGCCCGCCCCGCCGGTGGGCGGGTCCCGCAGTTCGGACCGGTGTCTGCAGCGTAACCGCGTTCGGCCGGGCGCTCCCGCCGGGCCCGGGGGGGCGGATCGGCCGCTCCGGCGCCCCGCCGCGCCGGGCCGCTACGGGATCCGCTGCGGCTGCTCCACGCGGGGGGCGACGGGCTCGGGGAAGCGCGTGAAGACCCAGCGCTGCATCGCCCAGAAGCGGAAGAGCATCGCCACGAAGGTGCCGAGGACCATGCCGCTCAGGAAGTCGGCCACCTCCTGGGTGAAGGGCGTCACCTGCGGCTCGCGCAGGTCCAGGACGTAGCGCGAGACGATCAGCGGGAGGTCGTTGACGCCGATCGCCACCACGCTGACGAGCAGGAACAGCAGCACCTCACGCCGGTGGCCGCGGGCCCGGAAGGACCACCGGCGGTTGAGCACGTAGGAGACGGTGGTGGCCACCACGGTCGCGATGGTGAGCGCCACCACCGGTTTGTGCTCCAAAAGGGTGAACTTCAGTGAGAAGTTGATCACTGTTGTCAGAACGAAGCACGTGCCCCCGACCAGCAGGACCTTCACCAGCCTGCGGTGCCTGACCAGGAACGGGCGCAGCCCCGCCGGCACCTTGGCCAGGGCGCGCTGAGTGGGGGACGGCATCTTCGCAGTTTCGCACGGGGCCCTCCGACGGAACCGGCGGGAAGGCGGCCCGGCGGCTCCCGCGGCTCCCGGCGCCCGGTGCCCCCGGTCGTGCGAGCGGGCGGCGGCCCGGCGGGAGCAGCGCGCTCCGCCGGGCCGCCGCCCGTTCCCGTCCCGCCGTCAGGCGGCGACCAGCACCTCGGCCGGCTCCAGGGCCAGCTCCAGCACCTCCCGCACGTCCGCCACCGGGTGGACGGTGAGCCGCTCCAGCACCTCGGCCGGGACGTCGTCCAGGTCGGCCTCGTTGCGCTTGGGGATGATCACCGTGCTGACCCCGGCCCGGTCGGCGGCGAGCAGCTTCTGCTTCACCCCGCCGATCGGCAGCACCCGCCCGGTCAGCGACACCTCACCCGTCATCGCCACGTCCGTACGCACCCGGCGGCCGGAGAGCAGCGAGGCCAGGGCGGTGGTCATGGTGATGCCGGCGCTCGGCCCGTCCTTGGGGACGGCCCCGGCGGGGACGTGCAGGTGCACGCCCCGGTCGCGCAGCGAGGTGACCGGCAGCTCCAGCTCGGCGCCGCGCGAGCGCAGGTAGGAGAGCGCGATGTGCGCGGACTCCTTCATCACGTCGCCCAGCTGCCCGGTGAGGGTGAGCCCGGTGCCGCCCGTCTCGGCGTCCGCCAGCGAGGCCTCGATGTACAGCACGTCGCCGCCGGCGCCCGTCACCGCCAGGCCGGTCGCCACACCCGGTACGGCGGTCCGCCGCTCGGCGGGCTCCTGGGCCGCCTCCGGGACGTGGTGCGGCCGGCCGATCAGCGCGCGCAGCTCGCCCGCGCCGATCGCGGCGGGCAGCTCGCGCTCGCCCAGCTCGGACTGCGCGGCGATCTTGCGCAGCACCCGGGCGATCGAGCGTTCGAGGGTGCGGACGCCGGCCTCGCGGGTGTACTCCCCGGCGAGCTTGCGCAGCGCCTCCTCCTCGACGGAGACCTCCTCGCTCGTCAGGCCGGCCTTCTCCAGCTGGCGCGGGAGCAGGTGGTCCCGGGCGATGACGACCTTCTCGTCCTCGGTGTAGCCGTCCAGCCGGACCAGCTCCATCCGGTCGAGCAGCGCCTCCGGGATGGCCTCCAGCACGTTGGCGGTGGCGAGGAAGACCACGTCCGAGAGGTCCAGCTCGACCTCCAGGTAGTGGTCCCGGAAGGTGTGGTTCTGCGCCGGGTCCAGCACCTCCAGCAGGGCGGCCGCCGGGTCCCCCCGGTAGTCGGAGCCGACCTTGTCGATCTCGTCGAGCAGGACGACCGGGTTCATCGAACCGGCCTCCTTGATGGCGCGCACCAGGCGGCCGGGCAGCGCGCCGACGTAGGTGCGCCGGTGGCCGCGGATCTCCGCCTCGTCCCGGACGCCGCCGAGCGCCACCCGGACGAAGGTGCGGCCCATCGCCCTGGCCACCGACTCGCCCAGCGAGGTCTTGCCGACGCCGGGCGGGCCGACCAGGGCCAGCACCGCACCGCCGCGGCGGCCGCCGACCAGGCCGAGCCCCTGGTCGGCCCGGCGCTTGCGGACGGCCAGGTACTCGACGATCCGGTCCTTGACGTCCCCGAGGCCGGAGTGGTCCGCGTCCAGCACGGCCCGGGCGCCGGCGATGTCGTAGGCGTCCTCGGTGCGCTCGTTCCAGGGCAGCTCCAGGACGGTGTCCAGCCAGGTGCGGATCCAGGAGCCCTCGGGCGACTGGTCGGACGCCCGCTCCAGCTTGTCGACCTCCTTGAGCGCGGCCTCGCGGACCTTCCCGGGCAGGTCGGCGGCCTCGACCCGGGCGCGGTAGTCGCCCTCCTCGTCGGCCGGGTCGCCGTTCAGCTCGGCCAGCTCCTTGCGGACGGCCTCCAGCTGGCGGCGGAGCAGGAACTCCTTCTGCTGCTTGGCCACGCCCTCCTCGACGTCCTTGCGGATGGTGTCGTTGACCTCCTCCTCGGCGAGGTGGTCGCGCAGCAGGGTGAGGGCGTACTCCAGGCGGGCCACCTGGTCGGCCTCCAGCAGCACCTTGAGCTTCTGCTCCGCGGTGACGAAGGACGCGTAGCCGATGTTGTCGGCCAGCTCGCCGACGCCCTCGATCTGGGCCACCCGGTCGACGATCTGCCAGGCGCCGCGCTTGCGCAGCCACTGGGTGGAGAGCGCCTTGTACTCCCGGTACTCCCGGACCAGCTCGGCGGCGCGGCCGGCCACCGGCGTGCCCTCCGAGGACTCCCGGAACGGCGTGGCCTCCACCCAGAGCGCGGCGCCGGGCCCGGTGGTACCGACGCCGATCCGGACCCGGCGCACGGCGCGGACCAGCGCGGCCGGCTCCCCGTCGGCCAGCCGCCCGACCTGCTCGACGGTGGCGAGGGTGCCGACCGCCGCGTACGAGCCGTCCACCCGCGGCACCAGCAGCACCTGGGGCTTGGCGGCGCCGGCGGCCGCGGCCCGCGCGGCCTCGACCGCGGCACGCACCTCGGTGTCCTTGAGGTCCAGCGGGACGACCATGCCCGGGAGCACGACCTCGTCGTCGAGCGGCAGTACGGGCAGGGTGAGCGGAGTGGACGTCGATGCCATGATCTCTCCCCAGTCAGCGAAGTTGAGTTGACCTGACTAAGGTTTCGCGGCGATGGAATGTTCCCCCCGCCCTGTTCGCCGGGAGCGAACAAGGAGGAGCCCGGGAAGGGGGTGTCAAAAACGCCTCGCGGGGGCGCGCACCGCCCCCCGGGAGCACCCGGCAGTTACGCGCGGTCCAGCAGGGCGGTCGCCCCCTGGGCCTGCGCCGGGCCCGTGGCGCCGACGGCCGCCGCCTCCGGGCGCCGCCACCGGGGGCCGGGCCCGTTCCGCAGCCAGCGCCAGAGCGCGACCCCGGTCAGCAGCGCCACCGGGTGGCCGACCCCGGTCACCAGGTCCCGGTCGCCGGCGATCTGCTCGGCGACCAGGACGGCGGCGCCGCCGAGCGCGAGCAGCCGCCCGCGCGGCCGCAGCAGCCCGGCCAGCGCACCGAGACTGACCAGCACGCCGTAGCTGACCCCGATGTCCAGGCAGTCCAGCGCGCGGGGCTCCATCCGGCCGGTCGCCACGGCGGTGATCACCACCGACTGGGAGAGCACCGTCGCCGTGACGTGCCCGATCCCGAAGACCGCCGCGGCCCGGACGGCGCCCACCCGGCGCTCCAGCGGCGCGACGGTGAAGGCGAAGGCCCAGAGGTAGGGCATCCAGATCGTCCCGGCCACCCAGAAGCCGCTGAACAGCAGGGCGCGCAGCGGGTGGTGGACCAGGTTGTGCCCGTCCGAGCTGGAGGCCTCCTGCAGCCGGAGCACGAGGTCCGGGTCGGCCAGCCCGGCGAAGGTGGTGGTGGCCACGACCACGGCGAGGTAGCCGAGCGCGAAGGGGTTGCGCCGGGGCGTCGGCACCCGGGCGAGCACCCAGACGGCCAGGCCGGTCCGCAGGCCGAACCGGAGCATCCCGTACGGCGGCCCCGGACGCGGCCCGCTCACCACAGCGTTCCTCCGCAGCTCCGCCATGCCGCCTCCGCTCCAGACCCGCAGCCTCCGGCCCCCGTCCGGTGCTCAACGTACCGGCGCGCGCCGGAAATCCCACCTGTGCGACTTGTCGTGACCACGGTACTTCGGGGTCCTGGGAGCCAGCTGGGAATACCCCGTGAACATCATGTGGCGCGCGACTCCACGATTGGTACAGACCTGCACTCCGTCTACGCACGAGTAGCGGCGCTGACCGGCGGCTTGTCGTCAACTGGAGTGCATACGTACCGTCACGCAGTGAAAAATCGGCGGGTAAGGTACTGGCCCGTGCCCACTTCCGAGTGGGTCCGACGGGCGGCCGGACGGCCGGCCCACGGGCCGGAAACATCCGGTCCACCTGCCGGGAACCACCGGGTGTCCGTACGCTGCGAAGTGTGCGGGAGTGGTGGGCAGTCCACACCTGTCCCCCGACTCAGCACGCGCTACGGGACGGCGGACCCGGCACAGTCCACGACGGAACAAGACTACGAGCGGAGCCTCGCCATCCCCACAGGTGGCCGGCCCGCAGCCCTGGGGGCGGTGGCGTGACCGTGACAGAAATTCAGCAGGACAACCAGAACAGCGGCGGCACGGTGAGCAGCCAGCGCAGAGTGCTGGTGGTGGAGGACGAGCCCACGATCGCCGAGTCGATCGCGGCCCGGCTGGGCGCGGAGGGCTTCAAGGTCGCCGTGGCCCACGACGGCCCGGGCGCGGTCGACGGGTTCCACACCTGGCAGCCCGACCTGGTCGTGCTCGACATCATGCTGCCCGGCTTCGACGGCCTTGAGGTGTGCCGCCGGATCCAGGCCCAACGCCCGGTACCGGTCCTGATGCTGACCGCGCGTGACGACGAGACGGACCTCCTGGTCGGCCTCGGCGTGGGCGCCGACGACTACATGACCAAGCCGTTCTCCATGCGGGAGCTGGCGGCCCGGGTCAACGTCCTGCTGCGCCGCGTCGAGCGCGCCCAGCAGGCGGCCCGCACACCGGCGCTCGGCTCGCTGCGCTTCGGCGAGTTGGAGATCGACCACGTGCAGCGCCGGGTCCGGCTGGCCTCGGGCGACGTCCACCTGACGCCGACCGAGTTCGACCTGCTCGCCTGCCTGGCCGCACAGCCGCGGGCGGTACTCACCCGCGAGCAACTGCTGGCCGAGGTCTGGGACTGGACGGACGCGTCCGGCACCCGCACCGTGGACAGCCACGTCAAGGCGCTGCGCCGGAAGATCGGCGCCAGCTGGATCCGCACCGTCCACGGGGTCGGCTACGCGCTGGAGGCCCCGCTCTCCTAGCGGCGCCTCGGGCACCGGGCCTCCGGGGGGCCCGTGTCCCGAACCGCCGCGCGGACCCGCGGGGATCACAGGGGACCAATGACCTTTCCACAGCAACGCAACGGCGACGCCGACGGCGCCCGGCCCACGCTGGCCGCCCGCGCCGCCCACCGGGTGTGGGCCGACATCCGGCCGCTCGACCCGGTCCGCTCGATCAAGGGCAAGCTCGCCCTCCTGGTGATCGTCTCGGTCTTCCTCGCCACCGGCATGGTCGTGGTGGCGATCCGCTCCGAGACGCAGATCCGGATCATCATGGTCTTCTCCATGATCGCTTCGCTGCTCTTCATGCAGTTCCTCGCGCACGGGTTGACCGCCCCGCTGCGCGACATGACCGCCGCCGCCCGCGCGATGGCCTCCGGCGACTACAGCCGCCGGGTCGAGGTGAGCTCCCGGGACGAGATCGGCGAGCTGGCGGCCACCTTCAACCACATGGCGGCCGACCTGGAGGCCGCCGACCGGCACCGCCGCGAGCTGGTCGCCAACGTCTCCCACGAGCTGCGCACGCCCATCGCCGCGCTGCGCGCCGTGCTGGAGAACGTCGTCGACGGCGTGGTCCAGCCCAATCCCGCGACCCTGGGCGCCGCCCTGGAGCAGACCGAACGGCTCGGCCGGCTGGTCACCCACCTGCTCGACCTGTCCAAGATCGACGACGGGGTGGTGGACCTGGACGCGCGCCCCTTCGAGGTGCGCGAGTTCCTGGACGGCGTGCTGCGCGGGGTCACCGTGGACGGCGCGACGGCCGGCGGGGCCTTCTCCCGGCGCGGGGACGTCCGGCTGGCGCTGGAGGTCAGCCCGGCCGGCCTGACCGGCGTGGCGGACACCGAGCGGCTCCACCAGGTGGTCGCCAACCTGGTCGACAACGCCTGCAAGCACTCCCCGCCCGGCGGCACCGTGACGGTCCGGGCCCGGCCCGGCGGCGAGCCCGGCGCGCTGCTGCTGGAGGTCGAGGACGAGGGGCCGGGCATCCCGGCGGCCGACCGCACCCGGGTCTTCGAGCGGTTCAGCCGCAGCGGCACCGCCACCGCCCAGGGGCCCGGCTCCGACGGCGGCACCGGGCTGGGGTTGGCCATCGCCCGCTGGGCGGTGGACCTGCACGGCGGGCGGATCGAGGTGGCGGAGGCCTCGCCCGGCTGCCGGATCGAGGTCCGGCTGCCCGGCCCGCGGTAGCGCCCGCCCGGGGTCCGCTCGGCGGCCCCGGGCACCCGCCCGCGTCGATCGGACGTCGCCCGCATGTCACAGAAGCGACACAGACGTGGACGGACGATCCGGGTGGCTCCGGACTATGATTTGTCCGGTTTCATCCATATATAGCGGCTGATCGGAAGCGATCGCTTCCCATCCGAGGCGGCTTTCTAACGCACATTTTCAGCCAACCTGCAGGTCAGGACTGTGATCTGGGCGACGCCTGAGCCCTGGGGACTGCGCGATCACTGGTCAGGGGCGTAGCCTTAATCCCCGCTGTCCAAACATCCCAAAAGGAAGCGGAAGAGGGCGGTTGCCGCCGTGTCGCCACAGTCCCAAGAAACCCCCAACAGCTCGGCAAGCTCCACTGGCTTCGGCCCCAATGAGTGGCTCGTCGACGAGATCTACCAGCAGTACCTCCAGGACCCGAACTCGGTCGACCGAGCCTGGTGGGACTTTTTCGCCGACTACAAGCCCGGTACCGAGGTGACCCCAGTGACCCAGGCCGCGACCCAGGTCGGCCCCACGCCGACCCCCGTTGCCGCCCCCGCGCCCGCCGCTGCTGCTCCGGCCGCGCCCGCCCCCGCCGCACCGGCCGCGCCAGCGCCCGCCGCCGCGGCCCCGGCGCCCGCGCCCCTCGCCGCAGCTCCTGCCGCGCCCCCGGCCCCGAAGGCCGCCGCTCCGGCGCCGGCCGCGCCCGCCGAGACCGGCCCCGAGCTGGTCCAGCTCCGCGGCCCCTCCAAGGCGGTGGCGACCAACATGGACGCCTCGCTGGAGGTGCCCACGGCGACCTCCGTGCGCGCCGTGCCGGCCAAGCTGTTGATCGACAACCGCATCGTCATCAACAACCACCTGCAGCGCGCCCGCGGTGGCAAGGTCTCCTTCACGCACCTGATCGGTTACGCCCTGGTCCAGGCCATCAAGGCCTCGCCGGGCATGAACCACAGCTACCAGGTGAAGGACGGCAAGTCGTACCTGGTCAAGCCCGAGCACGTGAACCTGGGCCTGGCCATCGACCTGGTGAAGCCGAACGGCGACCGCCAGCTCGTGGTCGCGGCGATCAAGAAGGCCGAGACCCTCGACTTCTTCGGCTTCTGGCAGGCCTACGAGGACATCGTCCGCCGGGCCCGCGCCAACAAGCTGACCATGGACGACTTCACCGGCGTCACGGTCTCGCTGACCAACCCCGGCGGCATCGGCACCGTGCACTCCGTGCCGCGCCTGATGCAGAACCAGGGCACCATCGTCGGCGTCGGCGCCATGGAGTACCCGGCCGAGTTCCAGGGCTCCGCCCCGGAGACGCTGTCCCGGCTGGGCGTCTCCAAGATCATGACGCTGACCTCGACCTACGACCACCGCGTCATCCAGGGCGCGGCGTCCGGCGAGTTCCTGCGCGAGATCCACCGGCTGCTGCTGGGCGAGAACGGCTTCTACGACGAGATCTTCGAGTCGCTGCGGATCCCGTACGAGCCGGTCCGCTGGGCCACCGACGTGGCCACCACGCACGACGACGAGGTCAACAAGACCGCCCGCGTCATCGAGCTGATCCACTCCTACCGGGTCCGCGGCCACCTCATGGCCGACACCGACCCGCTGGAGTACAAGCAGCGCAAGCACCCCGACCTCGACGTCACCACGCACGGCCTCACCCTGTGGGACCTGGAGCGCGAGTTCGCGGTCGGCGGCTTCGGCGGCCAGCGGATGATGAAGCTGCGCGACATCCTCGGCCTGCTGCGCAACACGTACTGCCGCACGGTCGGCATCGAGTACATGCACATCCAGGACCCGACGCAGCGCAAGTGGCTGCAGGAGCGCCTGGAGAAGCCGTACACCAAGCCGGAGCGCGAGGAGCAGCTGCGCATCCTGCGCCGGCTGAACTCGGCCGAGGCCTTCGAGACCTTCCTGCAGACCAAGTACGTCGGGCAGAAGCGCTTCTCGCTCGAGGGCGGCGAGTCGCTCATCCCGCTGCTGGACGCGACCATCGACTCGGCGGCCGAGCACCGCCTGGACGAGGCCGTCATCGGCATGGCCCACCGCGGCCGCCTCAACGTGCTGGCCAACATCGTCGGCAAGCCGTACGGCAAGATCTTCGGCGAGTTCGAGGGCAACCTCGACCCGAAGTCGATGCACGGCTCCGGCGACGTGAAGTACCACCTCGGCTCCGAGGGCACCTTCACCGGCCTGGACGGCGAGACCATCAAGGTCTCGCTCGCCGCGAACCCCTCCCACCTGGAGGCCGTGGACCCGGTCGTCGAGGGCATCGCCCGCGCCAAGCAGGACATCCTGGACCAGGGCGGCACCACCTTCCCGGTGCTGCCGATCCAGATCCACGGCGACGCGGCCTTCGCCGGCCAGGGCGTCGTCGCGGAGACCCTGAACATGTCGCAGCTGCGCGGCTACCGCACCGGCGGCACCGTGCACGTCGTGGTCAACAACCAGGTCGGCTTCACCGCCGCGCCCGCGAGCAGCCGCTCGTCGATGTACTGCACCGACGTGGCCCGCATGATCGAGGCGCCGATCTTCCACGTGAACGGCGACGACCCGGAGGCCGTGGTCCGCGTCGCGCGGCTCGCCTTCGAGTTCCGTCAGGCGTTCCACAAGGACGTCGTGATCGACCTCATCTGCTACCGCCGCCGCGGTCACAACGAGGCCGACAACCCGTCGTTCACCCAGCCGCTGATGTACGACCTGATCGACAAGAAGCGCTCGGTGCGCAAGCTGTACACCGAGGGCCTGATCGGTCGCGGCGACATCACCATGGAAGAGGCGGAGCAGGCGCTCCAGGACTTCCAGGGCCAGCTGGAGAAGGTCTTCGCCGAGGTCCGCGACGCCGCCCAGACGCCGGCCCCGGCCTCCAACGGCAAGCCGCAGGCGGACTTCCCGGTCAACATCCAGACCGGCATCTCCCAGGAGATGGTGAAGCGGATCGCCGCCTCGCAGGTCAACCTGCCGGACTGGCTGACCGTTCACCCGCGCCTGCTGCCGCAGCTGCAGCGCCGGGCCGCCTCGGTCGAGGACAACACCATCGACTGGGCGATGGGCGAGACCCTCGCCATCGGCTCGCTGCTGATGGAGGGCCACCCCGTCCGCCTCGCCGGCCAGGACAGCCGCCGCGGCACCTTCGGCCAGCGCCACGCGGTGCTCATCGACCGGGTCTCCGGCGAGGACTACACCCCGCTGCTGTACCTGACCGAGGACCAGGCCCGCTACACCGTGTACGACAGCCTGCTGTCCGAGTACGCGGCGATGGGCTTCGAGTACGGATACTCGCTGACGCGGCCGAACTCGCTGGTCATGTGGGAGGCGCAGTTCGGCGACTTCGTCAACGGCGCGCAGACCGTGGTGGACGAGTACATCGCCTCCGCCGAGCAGAAGTGGGGCCAGCACTCCGGCGTCACCCTGCTGCTGCCGCACGGCTACGAGGGCCAGGGCCCGGACCACTCGTCCGCCCGCCCGGAGCGCTTCCTGCAGCTGTGCGCGCAGAACAACATGACGGTCGCCATGCCGACCCTGCCGTCGAACTACTTCCACCTGCTGCGCTGGCAGGCGCACAACCCGCACCACAAGCCGCTGGTCGTCTTCACCCCGAAGTCGATGCTGCGCCTGAAGGCCGCGGCGAGTGCCACCGAGGAGTTCCTGTCCGGCTCGTTCCGCCCGGTCATCGGTGACACCACCGTCGACCCGGCGAACGTCCGCAAGGTCGTCATCACGGCGGGCAAGTTCTACTACGACGTCGAGGCGGCCCGTACCGAGCGCGGGGTCACCGACACCGCGATCGTCCGGGTCGAGCGGCTCTACCCGCTGCCGGTGGCCGAGCTCCAGGAGGAGCTGGCCCGCTACGGCGACGACGTCCAGTTCGTCTGGGCGCAGGAGGAGCCGGCCAACCAGGGTGCCTGGCCGTTCATCGCGATGAACCTGGTCGACCACCTGCAGGTCGTCATCGGCCGCAGTGCCAACGGTTCGCCGCGGCTGCGCCGCGTCGCCCGCACGGCCTCCTCGGCCCCCGCGGTCGGCTCGGCCAAGCGTCACGCCGCCGAGCAGCAGGCGCTGCTGGAGGAGATCTTCACCATCTGAGCCCGCCCCGGCCCCGGTCGGGCTCGAACGGCCCCGGCCCCCCCCCCCCCCCCGCGCGGGCCGGGGCCGGTCCCGTGTACCGCGCCCGA